>JAISTL010000054.1 GCA_031272615.1 Methylobacteriaceae bacterium
GTCCACCAAGTCCACCAAAACCTTTCAAGGCACCTCCGGTCACTCCGTGCTGTCGGTTCCGGCGGGCTCTTTTGCGCTCTCCAGCAGGCTTTCCTTGTTGTGCAGGCGGTCCGGGTCCTCGAAATCCTCGGCGTGTTCGTCGGTGGTGACGATGTTGCGGGTCGGCAGCACGTGGCGGGCGAACCAATGGGCCGCCGAAAAGCCGCCCTTCGTCGGGGTGAGAACACGGCGGGTGGTGCGCCACCAGATGAACGCAATCATGCAGACGGCCACGGCGACGGACCAGTAGAACACGCCGTTGGGCCCGAAGGTTTCCATCAGCTTGCCGGCGGGAGCCGGGCCGATGGAGGAGCCGAAGGCCCAGATCATCAGCAAGCCGGAAACCGCCGGGACGATGCGCTCGTTGGGCACCAGGTCGCAGGCGTGGGCGACACAGACGGAGTAGATGCACATGGCGGTGCCGCCGAAGGCCATGAAACTCAGCCAGATGAGCAGCGGTTCCGACGTCCGGGTGCTGACGAACAGCACCATCACCGCCGCCGCCAGCGCGCCGCAGGTCATGAAAATGATGACGTAGCGGCGGTCAAACCTGTCCGACAGCCAGCCCCAGGGCCATTGGAATATCAGACTGCCGGCCTGCAGCGCCACCAGCAGCATGGCGGCGGCGTCTTTGTTGAGGCCGATCTGCACGCCGTAAAGCGAGGCCATGTTGTTGATGGTGGCGGACATCAGGCCGATGCCGAGGCAGCCGACCACCGCCGACGGGGCGACACGGTAGAGCTCCAGCAGGTTGAGGTTGACGGAGGCGGGGGGCGGCGGCTCGACGGTGTGGGTGGCGGCGATGGGAATGAGGCAGGCCGAACAGAACACGCTGGCCATCATGAACAGGCCCGGCCCGACGATGGAGGATTCGGTCACCAGCATCGGGCCGACAATCATGGCCATTTTGGTGCAGACGGTGTAGAAGGAAAACACGCGGCCGCGGTGGGAGGCCGGGGCGGAGCCGCTGATCCAGGCGTCGGCGATGGTGAACATGCCGGCGATGCCGAAGCCCATGACGGCGCGGAGCAAAATCCAGTGCCATTCACGACCGGCCTGGGAAAACAGCAGCATGACGATGGACAGCACCGCTGCCTGACTGGCGAACACCCGGATGTGACCGACATAACGGATGAAGGCCGGCGCCGCCAGACAGCCGAGGGTGAACCCGGCGCCGTAGGCCGCGGCGGCAAAACCGACATTGACCGAGGAGAATCCGTCCATGTTCATGCGCATCGGCACGGTCGCGGTGATGAGCCCGGAACTCAGCTGCAGGACGACTGTGGAGAGGGTGATGGCCCAGACGAGGAGAAGAGACTTTTTCAAGCGAGGTCCCGCGGAAATGGGTGAAACGGCAAGGCTTTGGGCGGGGTACGAAACACGGATGCCCGGGACGGTGAACCCGAGAACGGGGCAATATCCTGATTTTGGAATAATAACAAGTGTTGAAACGGCTGGTTGCGCCGTTTTATCGGAGAATCTGGGAGGAAATTGCGCGTCAGCGGCGCGTTTTCTGCAAAATCAGCGCCGCCCAGCCTTCATTGTGGTATTTCCGGCGCAGGGTCCAGCCGTGGAGGCGGTAGGCCGAAAGGACACCCGGAACATCGGCGATCAGCAGGCCGGACAGAATCAGCCGGCCGTTTGGCGCGGCGACGCGAGTCAGGGAGGTCGCCAGTTTCTTCAAGGGTTTGGCGAGAATGTTGGCCATAACCACATCGAAGCGGCCGCGGCGGCAAGCCGAAGCGTGGCGCACTCCCGGCGCGGTGTAGAACCCGAGGAACGGGTGCAGGCCGTTGAGGCGGGCGTTTTCCCGGGCGACACGCACCGCTTCCGGGTCAATGTCCCCGGCGATGACGGTCCGTTTCAACAGCCGGGCGGCGGCGAAGGCGAGGATGCCGGTGCCGGTGCCCACATCCAGCACCCGGGCCGGGCGGGTGCGGCGGCAGATGTCGCTGAGGGCCAGCAGGCAGCCGAGAGTCGTGCCGTGGTGGCCGGTGCCGAAGGCGAGCGCCGCCTCGATTTCAATGGCGAGGTCGTTGGGGCGGCGCTTGTCGCGGTCATGGGCGCCGTGGACGAGGATGCGGCCGGCGCGCACCGGCTTCAGGCCGTCCAGGGAGGTTTTGATCCAGTCCCGCGGAGCGATTTCCGAAAACACGGCGGCATCCACGGCATCGCCGACGAAGGGGCGGGCAAGCTCCCGCAGCGCCTGTTCATCGGGCCTGGACGAAAAGTACGCTTCGAGCAGCCACGGGCCGTTGAGGCCGGTTTCAAAAGCGGCCACCGCCGTCTCGGCCGGGTCGAAGACCTCGCCGAGAATATCGGTGAGGGTGCGGGCGGCGGCTTCGGTGGTTGTCAGGCGCAGGACATGCGTCGGACGGTGGGGCGGCAATCCTTCCAGCATGGTGTCTCGACTCCGGCGGCGTTATGAACCGGCCTCAGAAATTCTCTCCATAATCCTCACCGTAGAACGTTTCATTGGTTGTGAAGCCCAATTTGCGCTTGACGGCTTCGCGGGCGGTCTGGAAGAACACATAGAGCGCCGGGATCATGAAAATGCCGAGGATGGTGGCCATCAGCATCCCGGAGAACACCGGGGTTGAAATGCTGCGCCGGGCCACGGCCGAGGCGCCCTCGGCCCAGACCAGCGGCGCAAGACCGGCGATAAAGGCGATGGACGTCATGATCACGGCGCGGAACCTGAGCCTGGCCCCCATGGCGGCGGCGACGCCGATGCTTTTGCCCTGTTCCCGCTGTTCCTTGCAGAACTCGACGATCAGGATGCCGTTCTTTGCCGCCAGCGCGATGAGCACGATGATGCCGATCTGGGCGTAGAGATTGAGTTCCAGCCCGGCGATGTAGAGGCCGAGCATACCGCCCGTCAACCCGACGGAGGTGGACAGCAGCACCGGAACGGGAATCACCCAGCTTTCATAGAGCGCGACCAGGAACAGATAGGCGAAAATCAGCGCCAGCGAAATGATGAGAAGGGTCTGACCGCTGGTTTTCTCTTCCTGATAGGACATTCCGGTCCATTCAAAGCTGTAATCGTCGGGCAGGACCTTGGAGCCGTCGGGAAGGGAGCGTTGGGTAATCTCCCGCACCGCCTGCATCGCTTCCAGGGAGGAAACACCCCGGGCGGCGGAGCCCGTCACCTCGGCGGAACGATAGTTGTTGTAACGGGTGAGAGCGGCGGGGCCGGTGACGATTTTGACGTCGGCGACGGAACGCAGCGGCACCATGGCGCCGGAATTGCTGCGGATGTTGATGTTCCACAAGCTGTTGACGTCCATGCGGTCAGCCTGTGACCCTTCGATGGTCACCTGCCAGGTGCGGCCCATCATGTTGAAGTCATTGATGTAACTGGCGCTCATGGTGGCGGCGAGCGCCGAAAAGATGGAGCTGACCGGCACACCCAGAGCCTGTGCCTTGTCACGGTCGATGATGATGGAATAGGACGGCGTCGACACGCGGAAATTGGCGCGGATGGAGGCCGGATTGATGCGCGGGTCAGTTGAAATGGCGCCGACCACACGGTTCATGACGCCCGCCAGTTCCTCGGGTTCAGCGCCGCGCAGGCTTTCAATCTGCATGTCGAAGCCGCCGGTCAAGCCCATGCCGACAATCGCCGGCATGTTGGCGGCGACGACAATGCCGGAGGAAACGCGCCGCCGGACTTCGTCGTTAAACCGGGCGATGATGTCCTGGACGGAAGCCGTGCGTTCGTCAAACCCTTTCAGGGTGCAGACGATGAAGGCGCTGCTCGGCGAGGCGGAAAAATCGGTGATGGAAATGCCGACCATGGCCACGACGTTTTTCACCTCGGAATAAGACAGGAGAATGTCCTCGATGGTCTTGACGGTCTCGGTGGTGCGTTTGGTGGAGGAGGCGTCGGGCAGCATGGCGATGATCATGAACCCGCCCTGATCCTCCTCGGGGATGAAGCCCGCCTGGGTTCTGGTGGCAATATTCCAAGCGCCGTAACCGAACAGAATCACCAGCGGAACGGAGAGAATCGCCAGACGCAGGGTCTTGTTGACGACGATGGAATACTTGTCGCGGCAATAGTTGATGCCGCTCTGAATGGCGCCCATCAATCCGGTGCGCTTGCCGCCGCGGCGCAAAAACACGGCGCACAAGGCCGGGGACAGCGTCAGGGCGTTGACGGCGGAAATCACCATGGCGGCGCAGATGGTCACCGCGTACTGGCGGAACAGGGCGCCGGTGATGCCGCCCATGAAGGTGATGGGCACAAACACCGACAGCAGCACCAGGGTAATGGCGAGAATGGGGCCGGTAATCTGCTGCATGGCCTTCTTGGTGGCTTCCTTCGGCGTCAGATTGGGCTCTTCCTCAATCACGCGCTCAACGTTTTCCACCACGACGATGGCGTCGTCGACGACGATACCGATGGCCAGAACCAGGGCGAGCAGGGAAATGGTGTTGGCGGAAAAGCCGAACCACTGGAGGATGACGAAGGTACCGATCAACGACACGGGGACGGCGACCGCCGGGATGATGGTGGCGCGCAGCTTGCCAAGGAAGAAGAACACCACGATTGCCACCAGGGCGAAGGCTTCGCCCAGGGTCGTATACACGTCGACGATGGTGTCGTTCACGAAGGTGGATGTGTCAAAGACGGTTTGAATGTGCATGCCGTCGGGAATGCGCTGGCGGATGCGTTCCAGCGTCGCCGTGACATTCTTCGAGGCCTGGAGAGCGTTGGCGCCGGGCGCCAGGTTCACGGCCACGGCGGTGGCCTCGCGCTTGTTCCAACGGCCGGAAACATCCTCGTTCAACGGGGCGAGCGCCACATCGGCGACATCGCCGACGCGCAGGAACGAGCCGTCAGGGTTGGCGCGGATGATCACATTGCGGAATTCCTCCGGAGTGGTCAGGCGGCCCTTGGTGTTCAGGTTGAACTGAAACGACTGGGTATCGGGGGCGGGATTGGCGCCGATGCGCCCGACGGACGCCTGGACGTTCTGTGAGCGGATGGCCGTCATGATGTCGGCGGGCACCAGATTCATGCTGGCAAGGCGGGCGGTGTCAAAGGTGACGCGCATGGAATAGTTCATGCGGCTGAAGATCTGCGCCTGGCCGACTCCGGGGGTACGCGACATCTCGTCGATCACGTTGACGATACCCCAGTTGGTGACCTCAAACGGCGAATACTTGTCCGGGTCTCCATCGATGAAGATGAACTGGAGAATGGACGACGAGCGTTTGGTGACCGTGACGCCCTGGGCCTGCACCTCGGAGGGCAGGGTGGCCATGACCGCCTGCACCCGGTTGTTGACGTTGATGGTGTTCATATCCGGGTCGGAGCCGATGTCGAAACTGATCGACAGCATGTACTGGCCGTCGGAGCCGGAGGACCCGCTCATGTAGATCATCTTGTCGACGCCGTTGATGCTGGCTTCCAGCGGTTGGGCCACCGCCTGTTCAACCACATCGGCGGAAGCGCCGGGATAGCGCGCCGACACCATCACCTGGGGCGGCACGATATTCGGCAGCTGTTCCACGGGAATGGAGTAAAGCGCCATCGCTCCGGCAAGGGAGATCACGATCGAAATGACGATCGACAGCCTGGGGCGTTCAATGAAAATCGATGAAAACACGGGCTTACTTCTTCTGCTCTGGAGATGTTGCGGGCTGACCTTGGGGAGACGCGGGCTGACCTTGGGGAGCCCCGGGCTGACCGGGAGCCCCGGGCTGACCGGGAGATACGGGCGCAGCGGTCCGGTCCAGAGGCATCACGGGCAGCGGCTGGCCGCGGGAGGCCATCTGGTACATCATCAGGCCATCCACGGCGACACGCTCGCCTTCCTTGACGCCGTCGACGATTTTCGCGGTCTCGCCGTCAACGGCGCCGACGTTCACCGGGCGGGGCTTGGGCACGTTGTCATCCCCGATGATCATCACCAGGGTTCCGGCTTTGGTCGTCATCAGCGCCGAAGCGGGGAATTCCACAACCGGAACGGGATCCTCCTCGATGAGCACCGTGACATATTCATTGTCAACCAGATAGCGTATCTTGCCGTCGCCGCCCTTGTCGGTGGGAATCAACGGATTGTCGATGCGCCCGCGCATCAGGAGGGTATCGGTGTTGAGAGACACCGAGTTGTCGATGAAGTCGATTTTGCCCTCCGGTTGATAAATGGCGCCGTTGGACAGCATCAGACGGAAAATCGAAGGAAACGCCAGGCCGCGTTCCGACGAACGGCGGCCGAGGTCCTGATAGGTCCGCACCGAAATCGGGAAGGTGACATACATCGGGTCCTGACTGACGACGGTGGCCAGCGCGGTTCCCGGCGCGAGAATATTACCGGGTTTGACCATGGAACGGCCGATGCGTCCGGCGATGGGCGAGCGGATTTCCGTATAGCTCAAGTTGATTTCCGAGGCATTCTGCTGGGCTTTCGCGGCGGCAAGCTGCGCTTCCGCCGACAGGCGCCCGGCCCGGGCGGTATCGGCGGTGCTTTGTGAACCGGCGGATTTGGCCAGCAGCTCCATGGCGCGCTGTTCATTGAGGCGGGCGTTTTCAAGCTGGGCCTCCGCCTGGGCGACCGCCGCCTTGCCGGCGTCGAGGTTCGCTT
Organism: Methylobacteriaceae bacterium; assembly: GCA_031272615.1. Lineage (GTDB taxonomy): Bacteria > Pseudomonadota > Alphaproteobacteria > Rhizobiales > Beijerinckiaceae > Hohaiivirga. Next base: position 6,636 of record JAISTL010000054.1, read on the forward strand.
CGTAGAGCCCCTTTTCCAGGGAGAACAGCAGATCGCCGGAGGCAACCTCCGCTCCGTCTTCAAAATGCTGTTTTTCCAGCAGCGCGCTGACGCGGGCGGCAAGAGTCACCTGGTCAATGGCTTCGATACGGCCGTTCACCTGGGTACGGTTGCGCAGCTCACTCTTTTTGGCCGGGACAAACCCCATCGGAATGCCGGGAGGCGCGCCGCCGGGCTGCTGGGCGTGAAGGACAGGCGCCGCTGCGGCGAGGGACAGGGCGCCGCACAGGAGGGCGACATAACGAAATGCCGGATAAGCCATGAATTTCGCTCCAGCTGAAGGAACAGAGTTAAAGATGATTCGCACATAAAATAACGCATGTTGTCGAAGAAAACACCCGTCAGCTTTCCCATGCCCCCCAAAACAAACCGGGGACGCGTCATCAAAACCGCGGACTGGTCTCACACTTTATACCTGAAAGACCAACGAATGATTACAGGTGAACTCCGACAATACAAACTTTTCACTTCACAAGAACGCACGTGCGGTGTTACATACCAACTGTATGTATAATATGCAACCGCCAAATGACATCAAGGCGTATTTTCGGCGAACACGATGAAACACAACAAGGCAGACACCGAAAAGACACGGGAGGCTATCCTGAACGCGGCGGAAAAACTGTTTCTGCAAAACGGTGTCAACACCAGCCTGGAGAAAATCGCCCGGGAGGCGGGTTGCACCAGAGGCGCTGTCCACTGGCATTTCGGTAACAAAAACGGCCTGTTTCTTGCCCTCGCTGAACGGGAACAAACCCCGGTGCAGGAGCTGATGGCGCATCTCGATGCCGATGATTCGCTGGATCCGCTTGCCGCGCTGCTGGACACCAATGACAGGATATTCGCGCGGATGGAACAGGAGCCGGGTCGCCGGCAACTGTTGCGGTTCATGTTCAAATTGCTGTTCCTGGATTTGCCCGGCGCGCCGGGGGCACCGGAGGGGTACGCCGCGGTGGATGCCTGCGCCCGCTCCAGGGGCGCGGCGGGATTGACCATGATTTTCGAAATCGCCGAACAACGCGGGCAACTTTCACCGGAGTGGCCGGCGAAACGAGCCGCTCTGGCTTTTTATTCCATGGTTCACGGGCTTATCCTGGAGTGGATCATGCATGAGGTTTCCTATTCCATGAGTGGTGACGCCGGCGGCGTGGTGCGAACGTTCATCGAGTCGATTCGCGGACGCTGATCCCGCCGGAGTAAAAAACAGTCGCCGGGCGGATTCTTTCCTTTGCTCTTTTACACGATTGTCGCTAAAGGGAGGGCCTTGCGGAAAGCCTCCCCCTTTTTCCGGAGGCTCACAGCCGGTTTATTTGGAAGGTGTGAACGTGTCGGAGCTCGTCCGGACATCGGATATCCTTGCGGAACTCAGCCGTCATCAGGGGGGCAGAATGACTCTCGGCGAGGTGACGCAGGTTCTGGAAGGGCGGGCCTTTGCCATCCTGACGGTGGTGCTCGGCCTGCCGAACTGCCTGCCGATGTTGCCGCCGATCCCTTTTTTGTGCGGATTGCTGCTGCTGTTCGTTGCGCTGCAGATGGTTTACGGCCGAAGAACCCCGTGGCTGCCGAGGCGGCTTCGTGAACGGTCGGTGGATCGCGAGCAGGCCGCCAACGCGTTGAATCGGGCGGTGCCGTTGTTCCGCAGGCTGGAGCAGTGGAGCCGGCCGCGATTCGCGTTTATGCAGACTCCCTGGGCGCTTCGCGTCATCGGTGTGCTGTTGGCGACGCTGTCGTTTTCACTTCTCTGGGCGATTCCGTTTGTCGGGCAGATTCCGCTGGGGTTCGCCATCTGCCTGGTCGGCCTGGGGCTGGTGGAGAAGGACGGCGCCGCGATTGTCGCCGGCGTGCTGGTCGGCCTGATGGGAATCACCGCAACCCTGTTTTCGATTTATGCGCTGATCATCTGGATTCTGGAGCAAATCCGCATACTCTGACGAAGTGTTGCGATGATCGCCGGGCCGTCAGATAAGCTTCAATGCCCTCATACTGGAAAACCCGTAGGGCCCGACAATGATATGATCATGGACATTGATACCGAGAGCCGAGGCAACCTTTATCAGTTCCTTGGTGGTGGTGATATCCGGCGGGGAAGGGGTGGTATCTCCCGACGGGTGATTGTGGGCGAGGATGATGGCCGTGGCTGAACACTCCAGAGCGCGTTTGACGATTTCCCGCGGATAGGCGGGAAGGTGGTCAATGGTGCCGCTTTGCTGGATTTCGTCGCGGAGCAGATGGTTTCTCTTGTCGAGAAACAGGATTTGAAGGTGTTCCCTGTCTTTGAAGCCGATTTTGGCGCGGGCGTATTCGGCGACGGACTCGATGGTCAGAAACAGGTTTTTGGATGAAACCGAGCCGCGGGCATAGCGGGCGGCGGCGGCTTCAATGGCTTTGAGACCGCCGGCGACGGTTTCTCCGATGCCGTCCTGTTTCATCAAAGCGGATTTGGGCGCCGCCAGGACCTCCGGAAAGGAGCCGAATTTCGACAGCAGTTTTTTGGCGAGTTCCTTCACATCCCGCCGCGGGATAAGGTTGAACAGCAGCAGCTCCAACAATTCAACGTCGGAAAAGGAATCCGCGCCGTTTTGCTCGAAACGGTTCCGCAGCCGCTCACGGTGGCCCAGATAATGGGGTTCATCAGCGGGAACCGGGCGATTCGCCGGTTCGGGTGCGCCGGTTTCGGCAACCGGAGTCTCGTTGAGCGGCGGGTGCGTTTCCCCGGTCGGGAACGACAGGATGTTGGACTGGGAAATGTCGGAGATGGTGCGGTCTTTCATAAGGTGCCGGTCTCCGATTGCTGAAACGGCGGAAAATGATACCCGTTCGGGGAAAGGGTGAAGATTTCAAATCCGGTTTCGGTGACTCCGAGAGTGTGTTCGAACTGAGCCGACAGGGAATGGTCCCGGGTGACGGCGGTCCAGCCGTCGGAGAGAATCTTGACTTCCGGCCGGCCGAGATTGAGCATCGGTTCAATGGTGAACATCATGCCGGGAACGATCTCGACATCGTATTTGTTTTCCACATAATGCAGAATCGTCGGCGGGGTGTGCATGGACTGGCCGATGCCGTGGCCGCAGAACTCCCGGACGACCGAGCAGCGTTCCCCTTCCGCGTAGGTCTGGATAGCCCTGCCGATGTCGTTGGTGGTGGCGCCGGGTTTGACCGCCTGGATGCCCCGCATCAGCGCTTCGTGGGTGACCTCGCACAGCCGCGACGCCTTGCGCGGGACCTCTCCGACATAATACATGCGGCTGGCGTCCCCGCACCAGCCGTCGAGAATCAGAGTGATATCGATGTTGACGATGTCACCTTCGCGCAGCGGCTTTTCGTTGGGGATACCGTGACACACCACATGATTGATGGAGGTACAGATGGATTTGCGGTAACCGCGGTAGCACAGGTCAGCAGAATAGGCGCCGTGGTCGAGAGCATATTCAAAAATCAGCTTGTCCAGCTTCTCGGTGGGAACGCCCGGAACAACATGGTCGACGACCAGATCCAGAGCTTCAGCCGTCAGGCGGCCCGCTTTGCGCATGCCTTCAAAGGCCTCCGGGCCGTAAAGGGGGATGGTGTCTTGCCGGTTGTGCGCCATTTTCTGTCAGGGCCCTCAAAAACTCCAACGCCGACGAAAAATCAACTGATTGAGCGGGACGTCTTTTTTCTTCATACCCTTTTTTCGGCGGCGAGTGCAAGAGGGGAGGTTCGGTGGGGCGAAATTCTCCCTTGCGCACAAAGGTCAACAGTGCCAAAAGCATCGGATGGAACCGGCGTTTTTCCGGTTTTGATTGAGTTTTCAGTGCATGGTTGTGACATGAATGACGTTTCGCCTTTCGGGAGCTTCAGGCCGACCGGTTTCAAAGCCCGGTTGATCGACAGGATCGGATTGTTCCCGGACAGTTGGGGCGGCCGCAGATGTGCGTATTTCCTGCGGTATCTGGCGTTGCTGGCACTTAAGGGCAAACCGGTGGATGTGGAGCGCTTGGGCGTTCGCATGCGGCTCTACCCGTATCACAATGTCTGCGAAAAAAGGATTTTGTTTACGCCGCAGTATTTTGACCCACGCGAGCGCGAAATCCTGGCGGAGTTCATCGCGGGGACGAGCGGCGAGTTTCATTTCATCGACATCGGTTCCAATGTCGGCGCCTACGCGTTGTTTGCCGCCCACTCGGCCGGCGTGCGGGCCCGGGTTCTGGCGGTGGAACCGCAACCCGAGATTTTCAACCGGCTGGTGTATAATATTCAGCAAAACCAGGAGGGCAGTATCAAGGCGGTCAGCTGCGCCGTCGCTGACCGCAGCGGTGAACTGACGCTGTTCCTCAATGCCGAAAACAGCGGGCAGGCCAGCGTTATCGTCGTGGATACGGAGCTCCTGTCGTCCATTCGCGTTCCTTCGGTTACCCTGCTGGAGCTTCTCGGGCAGGAGGCAATCACCCGGGTCGACGCCATGAAACTCGACGTGGAAGGAGCGGAGGACCTGATTTTGGTTCCGTTCCTGCGGGATGCGCCGCGCTCGCTCTATCCGGCGCTGATTATCATGGAGAACGGACAGTGGCAGGTGAACCTGGAGAACCTGCTGACAGAGAAGGGATACCGGTTGTTTGAACGTACCCGCATGAACATGATTATCCGGCTTGAGCCGCCAGCGGAAACCTCCGTTTCAGCGTAACAACACGGGAATGCCCTTTTCCACGGAAATGTCGTCGGGCGAAACCCGGCACGTGAACGCGTAAGCCTCCACTCCGCCGGCTACGGCGCCGCGGAATTCCGCGTCATAAGCGGGGTCCATATCGGCGGCGACCCGGAAACCTTCGGCGGACATCTGGACAATGTAGACAACCGCGGCGCGTTTGCCGCCGGCCGCCACGGCGGCGAGTTCCCGCATGTGTTTGGCGCCGCGCGTCGAGACGCTGTCAGGGAATTCGGCAAGCCCGGAAGCACGCATCATATGGCAGTTCTTGATTTCCACATAAGCCTCGGGTTTGTCCGGAGCGGTGAGCAGAAAATCAACCCGGCTCCCCAAGCCGTAGGGAAATTCCGGCCGGATGTGCTTATACCCGGAAAAGGCGGGAACGGCGCCCGATTCAAGGGCATCGCGGAAAATTGCGTTGGCCCGGGCGGCGTGGACGCCGACCCACTGCCGGACCCCGCCCATGTCCGCTTCGACGATTTCCCACGTGAAGGGCAGTTTGCGGTTGGGGTTGGTGGAACGGCTGAGGCCGACGCGATTGCCTTCGGCGAGCAGACCGGCCATGGCGCCGGAATTCGGGCAGTGAACCGTGACGATTGAGCCGTCGGACATGCGGATGTCGGCGAGAAAACGCTTGTAACGTTTGACCAGCGTGCCGAAAACAAGGGGGGATGAAAAGCGCATGGGGCTGTATAATACCTGTGTGCAGGTGATAAAAGGGAATAGAGCAAAGCCGAAGGAATTGGTAACAACCTTCAAGGGGGGCGGCGGCTCCCGGTTCTGTGGTTGAGGGAACGGCTCGTTTATGGCGGATCAATCGGCTTCTCCGGTGACGGCGGCGCTTCTGGTTATCGGAGACGAAATACTTTCCGGGCGTACCAAGGACAAAAACATCGGCTTCATCGCCGAACTGCTGACGTCCTTGGGGATTGATCTGAGGGAAGTGCGCGTGGTCGCCGACGATGAGGAGGCGATTGTCGAGGCGCTCAACGCCCTGCGGGTCCGGAACGATTATCTGTTCACCACCGGCGGAATCGGGCCGACCCATGACGACATCACGGCGGCGGCGGTGGCCAGGGCGTTCGGCCGCAAATTGCTGCTGAATCAGGATGCCGTGGAGATGTTGAAGACGCGGATTGCCGAGTCGGACCTCAACGCGGCGCGGTTGCGGATGGCGACGGTTCCGGAGGGAGCCACGCTCATTCCCAACGCGGTTTCCGCGGCGCCCGGCTTCCGGGTCGACAACGTGTTCGTCATGGCAGGCGTGCCGGTGGTCATGCAGAGCATGATGGAGGCTGTTGCCCCGACACTGAAGACAGGCGCCGTCATCGTGTCGGAGTCTCTCGATACCGACGGGGTGCTGGAAGGGGATTACGCCGCTTCGCTTGCGGATATCGCCGGGAGTTTTCCGTCGATTTCCATCGGCTCTTATCCCATGTTGACGACCTCGGGTTTTCGAAACCAGATCGTCGTACGCGGCAGGGATGCCGCTGAGGTGCGGCAGGCGCGGGAACAGGTGGCGCGCATGTTGGAGAACACGCCGAAGCGGCGGTGATGCCGGCGGCGGGAGTATCAATCGGGTGGGGCCGTTTCGCGGCCCACTGTTGCAACACTACGGGGTTTATTTGCTATGGCACCGGTACAAAAAGCTTTTCCTGTATCATGGGACCAGTTCCACCGCGACGCACGGGCTCTGGCTTGGCGTCTGGCGGATTCGGGTCCGTTCGGCGCGATTGTCTGCATCACCCGGGGCGGGATGTTCCCGGCGGCGGTCATTGCCCGCGAGCTGGAAATCCGCGTCATCGAGACGGTTTGCGTCGCGAGTTATCATGATTATGAGCACCAGGGGGAGATGCAGGTGCTCAAGGAAATCGCCGCGGCCATCACATCCGTGGGCAGCGGCAAGGGCAAAGGAGTGCTGGTGGTCGATGATTTGACAGATACCGGCAAAACTGCCAAAGTGGTGCGGGACATGATGCCCGAGGCCCACTTCGCGACTCTCTACGCGAAACCCGCCGGAAAACCTCTGGTGGACACCTACATCACCGAAGTCAGCCAGGATACCTGGATTTACTTTCCGTGGGACATGGGGCTTTCCTATCAGGCGCCGATCAGCGCCGGAAGCTCGGGGGAGGGGTGACGTTTCAAGCTCTGTCGGACCGTAAAAGCAAGAAAGTTCAACAATACGAACGGCCATGGAAGAAGCATCGCAATCGATTTGCGGCCTTGAATTTGATGATACCCCGACGCGGACGACCCTGTTCGGGGCGTTGGTGGCGGCGCGGAAAACCCACGGCGGCAGAAAGGTCATCCTCGAAGATCAGGAGCGCAACCCTTACACCTATAACCGCCTTATCCTGTCGTCGCTGGTGCTCGGGCGCAAGCTGGCGGAATTGACCGAAACCCGGGAGCGGGTAGGGGTGTTGCTGCCGACGGCGGCGGTGACCGCGGTTGTGTTTTTCGGGCTGAACGCCTTCGGGCGGATTCCGGCGATGCTGAATTTCACCTCGGGAACACGAAATCTCCAGGCCGCCTGTGAAAGCGCCGGGGTGCGAACCATTGTCACCTCGCGGCGCTTTGTTGAACACGGCCACATGGAGGATATCGTTTCAGCTCTTTCGCCGCGCTGTCGTATGGTGTGGCTGGAGGATGTCGCCGCGACGGTTTCCAGCCTCGACAAAATGGCCGGTGTGTTCAATCTCTGGCGGGTGGAAAGGATTCACGCCCGCTATCGCTCCATGCCGGACGACGAGGCGGTGATACTGTTCACCTCGGGTTCGGAGGGCGTCCCCAAGGGCGTGGTGCTGAGCAACGCCAACCTCATCGCCAACGCCCTGCAGATTCTCCAGCACGCCGGGGCATACATCACCCCGGCCGACATCATGTTCGATACGCTGCCGGTGTTCCACGCCTTCGGACTCACGGCGGGGCTGTTGCTCGGACTGTATGGCGGCTGCAAGGTAATTCTTTATGTCAGCCCGCTGCACTACAAGCAAATTCCGAAGCTTATCGCGGCGACGGGCGCGACGTTCGTGTTTTCCACCGACACCTTCATCCAACACTATGCCAAGGCGGCGGGGCGGGAAAACATGAGTTCCGTGCGCTATGCCGTCGCCGGGGCGGAAGCGGTGCGGCCGCCGACCCGCAAGGCCTGGCAGCCTTACAACGCCGTGATTCTGGAGGGGTACGGAGCGACCGAGTGCTCGCCGGTGATTGCCGTCAACCTGCCGGGCAAGATGCGTGACGGAACGGTGGGAACCCTGCTGCCGGGAATCGAGGCGGAGACGGTTCCGGTTGAGGGAGTGCAGGACGGCGGGCGTCTCAGGGTGCGCGGCCCCAATGTGATGCAGGGATATGTTTCGCCTGATTCCCGTGACCGCTTGGCGCCTCCGGAAGATGGCTGGTATGACACCGGCGATATTGTGGCGTTCGACGGCGACGGATTCATTACCATCAAGGGGCGCGCCAAGCGATTCGCCAAAATCGGCGGCGAGATGGTGTCGCTGGCCGCGGTGGAGGCCATGGCGCTGGGATTGTGGCCGGACGCGATGCACGCGGCGGTGGCGCTGCCGGACGCGCACCGGGGCGAGCAGATTGTGCTGCTGACGACTCAACCCGACGCGGACCGCGAGGCTCTGCTGAAATATGCCCAGAGTGTCGGGTTCCCGGAACTGTGCGTTCCGAAGGGGCTGCTGGTGGTCGATTCCATTCCGCTGACCGGCATGGGCAAAACAGATTACATCGAAGCCGCCCGCAGGGCTGAGAGTCTCAAGGCGATGTTGTAGGCCGCGCTTGGGTTTGAGCGATGGAAGACTTATGGTGGGGTGCGACCAATTAACCTTTCCTTAACTTTTGGCTTGAGAAAAATTCACATTTCTGCCAGAAAGGCGCCTCAATCGTTAAGTCAAGCGTCGCGAGTCATCATGTTGTCGTTCGAGCGTTTTCCGCGAGTATTCGTCTCTTCAAATCTTTGGCAGAAATTTTATTGTGGGTGGTCTTTCATCATCCTGCTCGGTGGGGTTGACGTCGCCGGAGCGCAGACTCCGGTTTCCGCCAATGCCGATGATTTTTCAGCCAGACCGCGAGAGGTTTCAACCGGCGCCATCAGAGGGTGGGTCGATTTTTGCCGGCGGGAACCCGCGGATTGTGCCGTCAACACGTCGGAACCGCTGCGTATCAAGATGACTTCGAAAATCTGGGCGACGATTCAGAGCGTGAATTCGCAGGTCAACCGCTCGATTAAACAGCGGACTGACCGGGAAATCTACCGTGCCGACGATGTCTGGACGATCCCGTATAATGGCGAAGGCGACTGCGAGGATTTCCAGCTTCTCAAACGCCGTAACCTTGTGCAGAAAGGCCTTCCGGCCCGCGCCATGCGCATGACGGTAGTCGTCGATGAAAAGGGGGAAGGCCACGCGGTTCTCACCATCCTTACGGATAAGGGTGATTATGTCCTCGACAACAAAACATCGAGAATCACCACCGTGAAAAATTCCCGTTACCGCTTCGTGAAACGGGAAAGTCAGATGCGCCGCGGATGGATATCGCTGTTGCCGGGCCGGACGCCGGCGACGACCGCCAACGAATGAAAATCGGCTCTTTATCGAACGTTGCCGACCGTCCTCACAACTGCTGAAGACTGTCCCGATAATGCCGCCAGTGTTTTTTGTAGCGCTGGGCGGTATCGAACAAGCCGGCCTGCTCTTCTTCGGTGAGCTCGCGGACGACGCGGGCGGGCGAACCGAGAATAAAGGAGCCGTCGGGAAACTCTTTATTCTGAGTAACGAGTGAATTGGCGGCGATGAGGCAGCGGGCGCCGATTTTGGCGCCGTTGAGAATCGTGGCGCTCATACCCACAAGTGTTGCATCGCCGATGGTGCAACCGTGAAGCATCGCCTTGTGGCCGATGGTACAGTTGGCGCCCAGGCGGACCTTGATGCCCCTGTTGGTGTGCACCACAGTGTTGTCCTGGATGTTGGTTCCGGCGCCGATATAAATTGAGTCGACATCACCGCGGACGATGGCGCCGAACCAGATACTCACGTCTTCCTCGAGAGTCACATCGCCGGCCACAACGGCGGTCGGCGCAACCCAGAATGAATCGGCGGCGGGCAATACGGGAACTTGAGTCGCAAGACGGTAAACGGGCATGGAAGACCTTTCAGCCGGGTGAACAAACTACGGAGCGGCGGCGACTCAACTGAGGTCGGCGTCGAGAATCGCCATGTTGAAATTGTAGCAGCGGTCGTCATCTTCGTCATCTTCGTAGAGAACGCCGATGAATTCATCTCCGACATACACTTCCGCCGAGTCGGTTTTCTTGGGGCGGGCAACGACGCGGATAGTCTGGTTGCCGAAGGTTTTGCGCAGATATTGTTCAATTTTGACGTGTACGGCCTTGTCCATGTTCAAATGCCTTCCGTGGTTTCTTCTTGTTCCCGTTTCCGGCGGTCGCATTCCGGATGCAGCGAATTCGGGAATCGCTCCGGGCGCTTGCTTACCCCGAGTTTGACGGTTCGTCGAGATATTAATCCGTGGAGAGTGTAAAATGCGACTCGGGCGCCTTATCCGTTCCATCGGTGATAACAATCGTCTCCAATCGCGTAACCAGTCGGTGGAACGTGAGTCGCAGGATGATGGGCAACGGATTGCCGCCTCCTGGGGGCGCCGGGACGGAGTGCGCCGACAGCGCGCCGGAAAACGGTTGAAATCGATGAGGAAAAGGCAACGGCGGCTGCAACCGTAGTGGGTCATTTCCGTTGGGTGAACAGATGAATCGAAATCGACGAGTCGCCCGGATATCGGCCTGTGAACTCCGATGGATGCGACTCAAACCGCGGGTTTGCACTAAACGCCGGAAGAGAACGTCATGTGTTGTGGTCGCGGCGTTTCGTCGAAAAGGCGGACCTGCCCGTGGGATTCTGCCCGGATTTTACGTGGGCTCTTTGCGGGTGCGATTCAGGTCCAGGGTGAAATACCCCCGGTTTCGCGCTTTTTCACGGCCGGGACTTGAGAAAGTCGAGGACGCCCTGCTTGAACACCTTGTCGCCCACCGCCGAATGATGGTCTTTTCCGGGAATATCCAGGATACGGGCGTTTTTCAGCTCGTTGCGCAGGCCCAAGGCGGAGTCGGCGATGGAATCGTTGGTGCCGACAGCGATGAGAACCGGCATGGTCAGGGCTGACAGATCCCCGGTGGTGAGAATGCGGTCGAAGCCGCGAATACAGGCTGCCAGCGCCTTGAGGTCGCTCCTGGTGCGCTGGGCGAAACTGCGGAACATGATTTGAGTCGGGTCGGTGAGGCTTTCAAGCCCGGGGGCTTCCATGGCTCCGGCGATCAGTTCCGGATTGATGTTCTCTTTCAAAATGTTGACGCCGATGCCGCCCAGCACGAGGGAACGTACCCGCTCCGGATATTTGACGGCGAACACGGCAGCGACTCGCGAACCCATGGAGTATCCCATGATGTCGGCACGTGGCACTGAAGTCGCGTCCAGCAGATTGCGGATGTCCTCCTGAAAATGAGTCACGGAGTAAGAATCAGGCGAGTGGTGCTTTTCACTCAATCCGTGCCCGCGCAAATCGGCGGCAATGACCCGATAGCCTGCCTCAACCAGGGTTTTCCCCCAGAGAGTCGATATCCAGTTGGCAGTATGGTTGGAGGCAAAACCATGAATAAGAACAATCGGATCGCCGGTTCCCGATGCGGGTGTGATGTCAGAGAAGGCAATTTCGGCGCCGTTGGAGACGTAATACTGCATGGCAAAATCAGCTCGTGGTTCTTGGGGCGATTGACGGGGCATATCTACCGCAGGGAACGGATTCTGCCGGTTCTGCGGTTGTTTTTCCGGGATACCGCCCTATCTAGTGTCACGGAAGGCAAAAAAACAGCATGAAAATGAGGTTTTGCGCG
>JAISTL010000209.1 GCA_031272615.1 Methylobacteriaceae bacterium
GCAATCAACAGGCCGAGGAACCCCAGCACATGACCGAAAGCAAGCAGCGCGAACATCAGCCACACCGGGTGCAAACCCGCCGATTTGCCGACAATCTTGGGCGACAGGAAATACCCCTCGAAAAACTGTCCGGTGAAGAAAACCATCGCCGTCGCCATGACCATGGTCCAGTCCGGCCAGAACTGTGACAGCGCCACCGCCAGGGCAAGAAACAGGCCGACGATGGAGCCGACATAGGGGATGAAGCTCAGGATTCCGGCCATCATGCCGATGAGAGCGCCGAAATTCAGGCCGACAACCGTCAAGCCGACGGAATAATAGGCTCCCAGAATCAGGCACACCGCCGTCTGCCCGCGGATGCAACCGGCGACGGCGCGGTTGATGTCCCGGCACAAAACGCGGATGGTATCCAGATGACGCCGGGGCAGCCAGTCATCCAGGGCGACTATCATATCCTCCCAGTCGATGAGCAGATAGAATGCCACGATGGGAGTGACGATGAACAGGGATACCAGAGAGATCAATGCCTGACCGCTCGACCACAGAGATTTGATGAACGTGCCGAACCAGGCGGACCCCTGGCTGACGATATCGTTGATGGACGTTGCCATATCGGGCTGCGGCACATCGATATTCCATTCCGCCAGAAGCGGGCGCAGGGAATCATGCACCAGACTCTGCAGCCGCACCACATACTCCGGCAGGGCCATGAGAAAACCGCCCATCTGGTGGGCAACCAGCGGCACGAAGATCATGGCGAACAGTATCAAAACGATACAGAACACGGCCATGATCAGCAGAGACGCCCACAGGCGGTTCAAGCCGAAGGACTTCAGCTTGGACACCAGCGGATCGAGAAGATAGGAGAGGAACATGGCGGCGGCGAACGGGGTCAGCGCCGACCCCAGCAGGTATGCCAACCCGAGGAAGACGACAAGGGCTCCAAGCCAGAACAGGATTTGCCGTTTTACGGACATGAAGCGTTCACTCTGTTTTTGGCGTTCTCCACCCGTTTTCGGGAAAGGGCCGCCTTGCGCATTGCATCCCGGCGCCGGTCGCCCGCGCGGATTCCCCCGTCTATAGCGCAAATCACCCTGAAAGAGCAATACAGCCCTTGGTACCACGAAAGCTGTTATTTTCGAGGATAACCTCAGCCGCCGACGGTTCAAGGGGTTGCCGCCCGGCGTGGGTTCCGGAAAAGAACCACCGGGCCGGCATACGTGCCGCCCGGTGGTTCAAAAGCGGGCCTGTAGAAGGGAATTTGGAAATACTGCGCGGCCCGCAAACCATTTATACCACAACGCCCTCTCAACAACAACCCCCGGATTGTATCCATCCGGATCTGTCAAAGTGAGAGCGTTCCACCGTTACGATGAGTTCCCCAATGCGCCGCTTCCACCCGCATATCCGGGGCATCGAAACGCCACAAAATGGTCACCCTGGACGCGGATAGTCACGTCGCATCGAGGAACTGGAGCGGCAAAACCTGCAATTAGGTTTCACCGGTTCAGCCATCAACTATTTCATCTGACACCCTAAAATGGGATGCCGGAGCGCGGTTTCAAGCCGACTCCTTCCTAAAAACGACTATATTTTTCGTATTCCAAATGTCACCCGCAGCAAATGCTTTGAAACATCAATGAGTTGACGCGGCTATCGCGTTTGGCGGAGCCTTTTCGTCCGACCACGGTTTTCCTCCGGGTTTTCCCACACCGAAACGCCGGATTCGCTTGCCTCGGCGTATAAAGGTCAATAGAAGCGGTTTCCGGGTCAACAGTGCCGGAGAACGCCCATGTCCGAACCGCGCGACGCTTCGCTTCCTCCCCTCTCCTACGCCGATGCCGGCGTCAACATCGATGCCGGCAACGCGCTGGTGACGCTCATCAAGCCTCTGGTCAAGGCGACCCGGCGTTCCGGAGCGGATTCGGAAATCGGCGGGTTCGGCGGCGTGTTTGACCTGAAAGCGGCAGGCTACGCCGACCCGGTGCTGATTGCCGCCAATGACGGCGTCGGTACCAAAGTGAAAATCGCCATTGACGCCGGCATTCATGATACCGTCGGCATCGACCTGGTGGCCATGAGCGTCAACGACCTGGTGGTGCAGGGCGCCGAGCCGCTGTTTTTCCTTGATTACTTCGCCACCGGCAAGCTCGACCCGGCGAGGGGCGCGGAAATTGTCGGCGGCATCGCCAAAGGCTGCATCGATGCGGGGTGCGCGCTCATCGGCGGCGAAACCGCCGAAATGCCGGGGGTCTATCACGATGATGATTATGATCTCGCCGGTTTTGCCGTCGGCGCGGTTGAACGGGGCGGGCTGCTGCCGCAGGGCGTGAAGGCGGGTGACGTGCTCATCGGGCTTGCCTCCTCCGGCGTGCATTCCAACGGTTTTTCCCTGGTGCGCAAAATTGTCGAACGCTCCGGCCTCGCTTATGACGCCCCGGCGCCGTTTTCCCCCGACATGAGCCTGGGACGGGCGCTTCTCACCCCGACGCGCATCTATGTCAAACCCCTCCTCCACGCGTTGCGGACGGTCGGCGGCATCCATGCCCTCGCCCATATCACCGGCGGCGGTTTCGTCGAGAATATCCCCCGGGTGCTGCCGGCGTCCGTCGCGGCGCGGATGGATCTTGCCGCCGTTCCGGTTCCGCCGGTGTTTCGCTGGCTTGCTGAAACCGGCGGCGTGGCGGAAGCGGAGATGCTGCGCACCTTCAACTGCGGCATCGGCATGATCGCCGCCGTGGCGCGCGACAAGGCGGAGGATCTCCTTGAAGCCCTGCGCTCGCGGGGAGAAATGGCGTATGTGGTCGGCGAAATCATCGAGGCCGCATCCCGTGACGTCGTTTTCTCCGGCACGCTGTTCGGGTGAGGGCCATGAGCGTGACACACCACACAAAAAAACGCACAGGAATTCTGATTTCCGGGCGCGGCACCAATATGAAGGCGCTGATTGAAGCGGCGGAGGCCCGCGATTATCCGGCGGAAATCGTCGTGGTCGTCTCCAACCGCGCCGATGCCGGCGGGTTGGACATCGCCCGCGGCAAGGGCGTGGCGACGGAAGTCGTGCCGTCCAAAGCATTTGCCGACCGGCTGGAGTTTGAGCGCGCGCTGGCGGACACCCTGCGGCCCCACGCGCTGGATCTCTTGTGTCTTGCCGGATTCATGCGGGTGCTGACCCCGTGGTTTGTCGAGCAGTGGCAGGGGCGGATGCTCAACATCCATCCGTCCCTGCTGCCGCTGTTTCCCGGCACCCACACCCACGAGCGCGTTCTGGAGGCCGGGTTGAAAACCCACGGCTGCACCGTGCACTTCGTCACGCCGCAGCTCGACGCCGGGCCCGTCATCGCCCAGGCAAGCATTGCCGTCGAACCCGGCGACACGCCGGAAACCCTGGCGGCGCGGCTTCTCACCTTCGAGAACCGCCTGTATCCCGAGGCTCTCGCCAAAGTCGCCAGCGGGGCGGTTCAATATCCGGGCCGGGCGGACTCATCCTGAGCGCCGGGGACGACCCGCCCGTGCCGCCGCTTAAACCGTGGACACCACCCTTGCCGCCGCCGACAGCGCCCGCTCGAGGTCGGCCAGCAGATCGTCGATGTCCTCGATGCCGACGGACACACGGATCAGCGTGTCGGTGATGCCGATTTCCGCCCGCGCTTCGGCGTCAACGGAGGCGTGGGTCATCAGCGACGGCAGCTCGATGAGGGATTCCACCCCGCCGAGGCTTTCGGCGAGGGCGAAAATGTCCAGGTTTTCCAGGAACGCCTTGGATGTCGCCAGCGTGCCCTCGAGTTCAAAGGAGAGAACACCGCCGAAGCCCGACGCCTGACGCTTTGCCAGTTCGTGCTGCGGGTGGCTTTCCAGTCCCGGATAATAGACACGCTTAACCAGCGGCTGCGCCTCCAGAAACCGCGCCACCGCCAGGGCGTTCTGCTGATGACGCTCCATGCGCAGCGCCAGGGTCTTCAGCCCGCGCAGCGTCAGGTAGCAGTCAAAGGGCGGGAGCACCGCGCCGACGGCGTTCTGGTTGAAGGCCAGGCGCTGGTACAGGGCCTCGTCGTTGACGATGACGGCTCCGCCGAGAACATCGGAATGGCCGCCGATATATTTGGTCATGCTGTGAACGACAATATCGGCGCCGAGGTCCAGCGGGTTTTGGAAATACGGGGTGAGGAAGGTGTTGTCCACCACCAGCACCAGGCCGCGGCGTCGCGCCAGCTTTGCCGCGGCGGCAATGTCGCACAGCTTCATCAGCGGGTTGGACGGGCTTTCCAGCCATATCAGACGTGTCGCGGGAGTGATCGCCGCCTCCATCTCACCAACATCGGCGGCGCCGACATAACTGGCAGTGATGCCGTAGCCGTTGAACACCTGGGAAAACAGCCGGCGGGTGCCGCCGTAGAGATCATCCAGGGCGATGATATGCCCGCCCGCCTTGACCAGAGACACCAGAACGGTGGTTTCCGCCGCCAATCCGGAGGAAAACGCCATGGCGTGGGCGCCGTTTTCCAGGGCGGCGAGCCTCGTTTCCAGGGCTTTGCGCGTCGGATTGAGGGAACGGGTGTATTCATAACCGCCGGTGGGCTGCTCGACAATTCTGCGGGCGAAGGTTGTGGACAGATGAATCGGCGCCACCACGTCGCCGCTGGCGCCTTCGCGGAAATCGGGTTCCTCTCCGGCACGAATGGCGCGGGTGGCGAACTTCAGGGTTTTGATGGAATCGTGTGTCATTTTGAGATCCTGATGCGATCGGCGCGGCTTCACGCGCGGCCGTGATCGTATGTATCAATCGGGGAAAAGATGGGAGAACCGCCGCCGGGAAACGGCGGACGCGCCGCTACCTACATCGACAGCCGATGCGGCGGGCGCCAGACCAACAACTGAAATGAACCTGTGTCACGCCGCGGTTTCCCTGTACAATTTCGAGATCACGTCGATCTTCGTCACCAGGCCGAGAAACGCTCCGTTCTCGTCCTCGACGACGGCAACATACCCGTTGTCGAGGATTTTCACAAGCGACTCCTGACTGTCGCGGCAGGAAATCGATACCAGCCCCACGGCCATCACCTCCCGCGCCCGGGTGGAAAACGGCATGTTTTTCCCGTAAACGGCGTGCAGCAAATCGGATTCGTCGATGATGCCGACGGGTTTTCCGGCGCCGTCCAGCACCGGCAACTGCGAGATGTCGTAGAGCTTCATCAGCCCGTAAACCTTGTCCAGCGTGTCATCCGGCCTGACGCTGACCACTGCGCCCTCCCCCGCCGGATGGGCGACGAAATCCCTGAGGTCGCCGAAGGCGGCGCGGTCCATCAGCCCCCTGTCCCGCATCCAGGTATCGTTGAACATTTTTGACAGGTACTTGGCTCCGCTGTCGCACACCAGTGTGACAACGCGCTTTTCCTCCGTCTGCTCCCGGCAGTAGCGCAGCGCCGCAGCCAGCAACGTCCCCGACGACGACCCGGCAAGGATTCCCTCGTTCTTCAGAAGGTCGCGCACGGCGGCGAAGCTCTCGGCGTCGGTTATGCTGTACGCCCGTTTGGTCATGGAGAAATCGGCAATGGCGGGGATGAAATCCTCGCCGATTCCCTCCACCAGCCAGGCGCCGGCGTCGGTACGAAGCCGCCCGGTGTTGACATAGTCCGCCAGAACGGACCCCACCGGGTCGGCAAGGATGAACCCGGTGTGCGGCGAAACCTTCCTGAAGAAAGCGGTGAGACCGCTGATGGTGCCGGACGAACCGACTCCGGCGACAACGGCGTCGACACGGTGCTCCATCTGCCGCCAGATTTCCGGCCCGGTGCCGGTTTCATGGGCCAGGGGATTGGCGGGGTTTTCAAACTGGTTGACGAACCAGGCGCCGGTTTCGTCGGCGATTCTGCGGGCAAGGTCCTGATAGTAGTCCGGGTGCCCCTTGCCGACATCGGACCGCGTCATGATGATCTCGGCGCCCATGGCTCTGAGATGACTGATTTTTTCCCGGCTCATCTTGTCGGGGATAACAAGCTTGACGCGGTAGCCCTTCATGCGCGCCACCAGAGCCAGCCCCAGGCCGGTGTTGCCCGCCGTCGCCTCGATGAGGGCGCCACCCGGCTTGAGCACTCCCCTCGCCTCGGCGTCGGTTATCATCGAGAGGCCGATGCGGTCTTTGATCGAACCGCCCGGATTCTGGTTTTCAAGCTTGGCGAACAACCGGCATCGCCCCGTATCCGTGCGCGTCAACTCCACCATCGGCGTATTGCCGATGGTTTCCAAAAGGGTTTGGACAGCGGCGGGCGGCGAGAAAACAGGCATAAGATCGGCCCTCAACCACGGGTTGAAACACATGTGCCCAAAGCGCTTTTTCACGGGCCGAAAACAGCACCCCTCCGCGGCGTTTTGCGTCGCCGGGACGGGTCGGGCCCGGTCTCTCTAACAAATTGCCGTTGCTTGTCAATACATCATCCGGATGGCTTCGCTTACGCCCGCGGGTGGCGCGGCGCTCGTGGTGCGTCACGCCAACCGATGGAGTAGGTGGCGGGTTTTTGGTGGACACGATGGACCTGGTGGACACGGTGGACTTGGTGGACTTGGTGGACCGGGTGGACGAAACAGCCGCTCCACCGGTTGACGTTTCGCCCCGCCGGTGCCGCGTCATTGCAAGGAACGAATCAATCATGCGTTGCGGCG
>JAISTL010000175.1 GCA_031272615.1 Methylobacteriaceae bacterium
CGGGGGAACCGGAACTCATTGAAAACAATGGCCTTGCCTTTGATCACGCCAAGATCATCGCGGTGGCGTATGAGCGGTTGCGTCAAAGCCGCACCGGGAATTTGCGTTTGCCGTGATCACGCCTGCTTCGGAGTGGCCCGAGAGCCGACGGGGCGTCACATGACAAAAACGGTTTCCTTTATGCGGCGGCCTTGGTAAAGTACGGTGGAAGATGAAGATTCGCCCGTGTCGGCAGGCCGGAACGGCGGGCATGCCGAAAACACCGGAAAACGATAGGGCGGGGAGGTTTTGTTGGCTGATAACGTCCTCATTGACGCTTCAGACGCGGATGACTGCCTGAGACTTGTTCCCGAGCGCAAGGACACGCGCTGGGACAGGCGGCTCGTTCTGTTCATGCGGGTCATTTCCATCGTGTGGCTGGTGAAGGGTCTGTCCAGCTGGCTCATCATCATGGGCATCTGGTCGCCGCATGCGCCGTTCTATACGGCGCCGCTGGGCTACCAGAGCACCGTGATCTATTTCGCGGTGACCGATCCGGTGGCGGCCATCGGCATGTGGATTGCCACCCAGTGGGGTGGAATTCTCTGGCTGCTGGCCATCGTGACCAACGCCATCCTGGCGTTCTCCTTTCCCAGGATTATTCCCGGAGGAGTTGTGGCTCCGTATGTGTATATAGTATTGGTGATTTGTTACCTGGTGTTGTCCACCCTTGCCGCCCGCAAGGGAGCGTAATCCCCGCCGTTGCGGGGGCAAGCGACCGAATGCCTCATTTAGAACATAGACATTTGGTTAAAACAGGCGGTTCGGTGTCGGCGGAGTGCGCCCGGCCCTTCATTTTGATGGGCCCGTCCCGGATGTGGAGGACGATGCGCGTTCAACCTGTGTGTAAAGTTTGTTTGTATAGTATTACGGACAGCTTTCCCCGTGCGGGACGGGCGCGCCCGGATGTCGTTATTGGAGCGTTGAATCAAATAGCGCGCCTATCCCATTGAAACGCAACGTTTTTGGAAACCTGGTACCCTGATGAAAACGGACACGATGAATAAGGCCCTTCGGATGTTCACGGCGCTGGCGGCGGTGAGCGTTATCACTCTTGCGGGTGTCGGCCGTCCGGCTTCGGCCCAGACCTTTTTGTCGTCGGAATCCACCGAATGGAAACAGGATTACGATTCCGGCGCCAAGTTTCAGGCGGTTCGCTCCTCGACGCCCGTCCTGTCGAAAAGTACCGTTGCCTCAACCGAGCAGACCATCGCGTTTTATCGTGATTTGGTGGCGCGGGGCGGCTGGCCGACTATCAACGTGAATCCCCGTCTCAAGGTCGGCTCCCGCTCGAAGGACGTGGTCACGCTGCGCAACCGCCTGATTGCCGGCGGCGATCTCGACCCGAGCCTCGGGCAATCACCGGTGTATGACTCCTATGTGGAGACCGCGGTGAAACGGTTTCAGAACCGGCATGGTCTGCGCCCGGTGGGGTACATGACGCCGGTGACGCTGGCGTCGATGAATGTCCCGGCCGAAACGCGCCTGAAGCAGCTGGAAGTGAACCTGGTGCGGCTCAGATCCCATTCCGGGAACCTCGGCAACCGTTATGTGATTGTCAACATCCCGGCGGCGGTGGTCGAAACCGTGGAAGACGGCGTTGTGCACAGCCGTCATGACGCCGGCGTCGGCAAGGAAGACAGGCAGTCGCCGATTATGGACGCCAAGATCACCCAGATCAATTTCAATCCGTTCTGGACAGTTCCGTCGTCCATCATCAAGAAAGACCTGATTCCGCTGATGCGCGAACAGCCGACTTATCTGGCGGAGCACAAAATCCGCATTTTCAACCACCAGGGCAAGGAAATGCAGGCCTCCCAAGTGGATTGGAATTCCAACGAGGCGATGAACTACATGTTCCGGCAGGACCCGGGCGGCGACGTGAATTCCATGGGGTTCGTGCGCATCAACATTCCAAACCCTTACGGCGTCTACATGCATGATACGCCGGCCCAGGGGGTGTTCGGCGACGATTTCCGGTTTGTGTCCTCGGGCTGTGTGCGCGTGCAGAATGTGCGCGGCTATATAGAGTTTCTGCTCGCCCGCAACGAGGGGTGGGACAAAGCGCGCATCGAGCGCACCTTCGAGAGCGGCGAACGGGTGGACGTGACGCTGTCAACTCCGGTTCCGGTGTACTGGACCTACATCACCGCGTGGGCAACGCCGGATGGGCTGGTGAATTTCCGCAACGATATCTACAACCGCGACGGTATTGCCGGCGCTTCGGTGGCAATGATGGAGCAGGATCAGCTGCTCTATGAGAGCGAGAACTGAGGCATTCGCACCGCCGGAGAGGCCCGTTTCCCGCCCGGGCCGGCCCGCTCCACTGTCGCGAACGGTTCGGCTGATATGGCCCCTGGTGAGAAGCCATATCAGCCGCATGACACTAAATCCGGGCGGGTTCCATCACCGGGTATTGCATCAGCTCAGACCAAAAACCCGGTCCTGCTCCCTGCGCAGGCGGAGCATGACGGACTCACCGGGAATGTCCACGTCGTCAAGGCAGATGGCCGCACCGGCGGGAACGTCCCGGACCTGGAC
>JAISTL010000235.1 GCA_031272615.1 Methylobacteriaceae bacterium
CAATGATATCGCGACAGGGCAGCCCTGTCCAGATAATCCCTTCCGGGAGCGACGGTTTTCCAAGGCGAATCTGGATGCCCCGCGCCGGCAGGCGATAGCAGCGCAGGTCATCCTCCTTCGGGTTGATGAGGCGGCAGGCGTGCAGCATGCACTTCTCGGCGGCGCGGCGGTTGCCCTCCAGCACAAACACGCTGTATTCTATGGGCGTCGCGTGATTCAGCATCGCCTTGTGCACCCGCTGCAGGCGGCGCGGATTGCGGATATCATAGCCTATGACAAAGGTCGCCATGCCGTTTTCACTCCGCCGCCGGCGCCGTCTTTCCCATCCGGGGCGCCCGGCTCCACCGGTTCGCCGTCATCGTAGCCGCTGTCTTCCGTCTCATCGTCGTCCGCCGCCGTCTCGGCGGTGGTGATGCGGTCGTCATGCTCCTTCAGCAGCGCAATCAAATCCCTGATCGTTTCGGTGGCGTGCTTGCGGAAGCCTTCCGCCGCGTCCTCATACAACTGGTAAAAACGGGCGCGCCCGGCCTTGCCGAGGAAACAGCCATCGGACGTGACCGTGAAGTTCTCGGCCCGCAGGTGCCCGTCGGTGAACAGTTTCACGGCAAAGCGATCAAAATAGGGGCGCAGCGGTTCAATCAGGTCCGACGCCAGGGATTCCCGGCCGAAATGCAGGCCGTGCAGAAAGCCGATATACGGATCGAGCCCGGCGCCGTAGACGGCCAGAACCACATCGGCGTGCAGCAGGGTGTAGCCCAAGGAAAGAACGGCGTTGAACGGGTCCCGCGGCGGGCGGCGGTTGCGTTTGACAAACCCCAGATGCGGCGGCAGAAACGCGGCCAGCCCCTCGAAATATACGGCGGCGGCCCTGCCCTCCAGCCCGCGCAGCGCCTCGAGGCTCTCCTGCCGTTCGATGTGGCTCATCAAACCCTTGAGGGTCTCGCAGTTCCGCTGCAGAGTCATTTTGGCGGCGTGTTTGCGCTCCGAGAGATCGCGCAGGTGCCGCTCGGCGCCGTCCATCTTGCCCGCCACCAGAGAACGGGCGATGGCCAGACAAAACGTGCCGTCCTGGGAGAGGCGGTACTGCGCCACGCGCCGCGCCGCATCATTGTGCGGCTTGGCCAGCAGCATCGTCGGAATCCCCTTGCGGCCGGAGAGAACCACCACACCGACGCCGTTTTCCCCCAATCGCCCCAGCAGGCCGGAATGCAGCAACACATCGCCGCGCAGAAAAATCCGTTCCAGCGGCGCAACCGGCACGGTGCCGATGCGCTCGTCGTTCTCGTAAAAGGCGATGGCGCCGCCGTCCATCCGCAACTCGACACCGCGGCGATCCACATAAAGACTTGTCATTGTTCCCTCCCCGGCGCGTCATACAATCAGAAACGGCTGTGTCGCCTGGCGTTTTGCCTGTCCGTAGAACCACGGCCGTATCCGCGGGTCCAGCTGGAAAAAGTGGATGCGGTCCTCGGTCGGTTCCATGATGTTCAACAGCCTGACCTCCAGCCCCCGGCGCTCCTCCCGGGTCATCAGGCACTCGTAAAACGATTTCTGCCCACCGATGGCGTAGGCCTGCACGCACTTGTGGACGCGCGCCAGCCTCCCGTGGTCGGAAATGTCATAACAGACAAGGAACAGGGTTCGCGCCATCTTGTTCAGTCCCTCCCCGTTACGGCCCGTCCTCCAGTGTATACCCGCCCAGGCCGAAGGTGGCGTTTTTGCCGACGTGCAGCCACTGCCCGAGATAGAGCGGCAGGCCGAACATCTCCGGCACTCCCGACAGGCGCACCGTGCCCACCAGGCCGTTGGGAGTCATCTTGCGTTGCTGGCGGCTGGAATACCGTTCCCAATACACCCATTTGAGCGCGCCGGCAAAGGAAACCCCGGCGGCCAGTTCCCCCATTTCGCGGAACGGATAACCCGGCACGAACCCGGCGTGGAACTCGGCCAGCAGGCTGAGGCGGCGCACCAGCGCCATCAGAAACACCCGCGCCGTCATTTCCTCCGGCTCCAGCGCCCGGCCGTTGTTCTGAAGCCTCAGCGGCGTCAGCACAGCGAGCCGGACCTCGCCGCCCGGGGCGGTTTGCGGCAGCGGCAGGGTTTGCTCATGATCTCTCATCCGGCCCTTCAGCGTGTCGAACACAGCCTCCTCGCCGTCGGGCCCCACCCGCACCACGTCAACGAGCGCCGCAGTGCCGCCGCCGACCTCATACTGAAAGGCGCGCTGCCAGGCGTACACCACCAGCGCCAGCTTGTTGAGCGCCTGCCCGAACAGCACCATGTGAAACACAATCGCCTCACCGGGTTGATAGAGCCTGCGGCCCCAGGGCGGCGGCTCGATGACATACGGGTTGGGGATGTTGCTGAAGTTCTGCAACGCGTGGGCGGCGGGCGGCGGCGCCTCGAAAATCGCCGCGTAGGGGCAGGTGGCATAAAGCGGGCAACCCCTGCAGTCCGGTTCACGGGTCATACACGCCGTGCGGCGCAGGGCCCGGCCGAAGGCGCCGCGCAGCATGGAACCGGCGTAATCCGGCAAATGGATGAGCGTTTCCGTTTCAAACACGAAACGATAGCGGACAACCGGCCAACCCTGCGGCGGGCCGCCGTCATCGCCGTGAGACATGAGCACGTCTTTCATCATGGTTCAAACCCATATGACGGCCGGATGCGGACCCCCCTTGCAACACACCGCTCTGCGCCGGCAATCAGCTTTTCATCCGGCTGAACCCGTCCTTGAACATTTTACCCTTGCCGCCGCCGACATCGAACAGGCCCTTTTCCCTGAACAGCGGTTCCAGCTTTTCGGCGGCGCTCTTCTGCTCCTCCTTTGCCCAGGCGGCGGCCTCCCTCAGCAGGGCCTCGCCCTGACGGACGATATCCACCCCGACATCCCGCGGCTTGAGTTTGAAGTGGTCCTTCAGTTTCTCATAAAACTCCTCAACCTTGCGCTGTTCGGCGCTCATGGCCGCCCGGGCGGCCTGTTGCCGGGCCTCCTCTTCGGCGGCCTGCTGCCGAGCGGCCTCGCGCCCGGCGACTTCGGCCCTTTCCGCCTCCCGGGCCGCCGCGATGCTTTCCAGGTTGGCTTTGGCTTTGGCGCGCACCTCACGCATATCCCGGCGGCCGTCCTTGCGTTCCTCCTCACACCATTGGCGCAAAACGTCGTTGTCCCCTTTGGGATTGACCTCGACCAGCGCCCAGCCGAAGGGCAGAAGATCGTGCTCCTGCTTGTCTTCATCGGCAGCCAGCCAGAGCGTGGTGGAGTTCTTCTGATAACGCGGCGGTTTCCCCTTTCCGCCCATTATCTTGATGTGGGCGATTTCTTTCAGGGTCTTGGTTTCCGCGTCACCGTAGCGGCCGACGCGGATGAGGAACGCCGGCCGCTCCCGGTCTTCCAACCGCGGCGTCAACCGTTCAATCAGCCTCTGGAACCGGTTCAACCAGTCCTGGTTCACGTAGCCGTTTTTTCGCAGAATGGCGCACTCTCTCGCGAGACGCCCGAGATGAAAATCGTTGGAGTACTTCGCTAACCGGGCCATATCGGGGGAAAGCGCCGCAGACGGGGTCAACGAGGGATGTATGCGGGCCATGTCCCCCAAATTCTGTATCACCGCTTGCGAAAGAAACGCCCGATACTGGCCCGAACAAATCACTTCCTTGCGGGTGGAAGGACCACGGCCGCCGCTTTGTCCGCGCTCGCTGTTGACGGTTTTTCTGACATTGCAGGCGAATACGATTTTGCGGTCGATCTCCGTGTTTTGCGGTATAAAATCGGACATTTTCAGAAGCCGCAGAAGGGATGTCTCAAATTTGCCATCGTCGTGATGAAACAGCTTTTTCTCCAGACTCAAGGCTTCCCCGATACGGGCATCCCGGTTCGGCTCCACTCGTGGTCTGTACCGGGGAGGACTTCCGAGCAACGCCTCCGCCCAAGCCGTGCGCACCGCGCCTTTCACGCTGCTGCCCGGCAGATACGGCCGCCCGTCGGCGGGAAGATACACCGCCCGTTCAATGAAATTGTTGTTGAAGACTCTTTTGAGATCGCCTTCGGTTTGGACCGGCTTGCCAATGCTTTCACGATACTTGTCTTCCACCCCTCTCCCCACCGGGATGAAGCTGTGCGCCACCGGGATGAACGTCTCCTTGTTGTCTTTCAACAGCTTGTAAACCCTGTGGATGCTCTCGGGCCTGCCGAAGTCCACCTCCTTGAGCAGCTGCTTCCGCACCTCCTCGGAAAGCTGCGCGCGGGATGGGTCGAAGGCATAGAGGATGCCGTCGTCAATCACATACCCGGTGGGGTCTAACTCTTCCCCCATGCCGATATGGATGGGCGACAGCGGCGTCAGAGCCAGCGAAAACGACGTGAGAAACCCGTTGTTCATTGTAGCCCCTCCTGCGGTTTCGGCATATCGGGCAGCGGCATCACCGGGGCGTAACCCTGATGTACGGCGCGCGCATCGGCAATGGACACGCCGCCGATTCCCCGGCCGAGAAACAGTGTTTCCGCCGCCTCGGGCAGGCTGAACACCGCGCCGGTTCTTGCCGTCAGCAACGGCCGCTTGAACGGGTTTTCCCCCGTCGCCACCGTGTCGCCATGCCGGCCGAAATGGGTTTTCACCTGATAGAAACTCGCCCCGGCATCAAATCCGAGATTTTGCGGCGCCAGCGGCGCCAACGCCAACCAGCTTTTGGCGGCGCGGCTTTGCCAGGCCGGGACGTCCGGCTCTCCGACACGTTCGAATTTACCCAGCCCGATGCTCGCGTCACGGCCGTAACCGGTTTTTCCGAGGGCGTCGAGCGCCTCGGTGAACGCCGCAAGGGGCAGGCGCGCCTCGTCCAGCACGGCGTAACAGTCCAG
>JAISTL010000240.1 GCA_031272615.1 Methylobacteriaceae bacterium
GGTCGGGGGCCGGGGACGCCGTCACAGGGTCCGCGGCGCGGGGCGCGGGAATATCGTCATCTCCGCCGCCTGCGTCTTCGGCCTGCTGCGCCAGCACGCTGCGCTGCATTCCAAGCCGCCGGATCTTGCCCAGCGCCGCCGAGCGGCTGATGCCCAGACGCTCGGAAATGACGGTGGATGTGGCGCCTTCCAGCCACAGGCTCTTGAGAAGTTCTATACGGTCATCGGTCCAATCGGGCATAAGCAACTCTCCTGACGCGCCAAAAAACCGGAATACTCCCCGCGGGACGACACCGGGGCACGCAACGAAATACAATACCGCCGACCATCACCCCGCGGCGGCGGACAATCCGCCCGTCACAACAGCCGGGAAAGGGTCGAGAGGGAAATGCTTAACACAAACCCGGGCGCGGTTCCAAATGAATTCGACATCAGCCCGCAACGGGCTCAGTTGCGCACGATGACCGGCGTGTTGACGCCCACCCGCTGATAGAGGTGGTAGACATCTTCGTTCATCATGCGGATGCAGCCCGAAGACACCGCCTTGCCGATGCTCCACGGCTCGTTGGTGCCGTGGATGCGGAACAGCGTATCGCGGTCCCCCTGGTAGAGATAGAGCGCCCGGGCGCCCAGCGGGTTGTCGACGCCGCCGGGCAGGTGCTGCGGCAGCGACGGATTGACGGCGAGCATGCTGGAGGTGGGGCTCCAACCGGGCCACACCGCCTTGCGGCCGACCCGCGCCGTGCCCTGGAAGGCATACCCCTCCTTGCCGACGCCGATGCCGTAACGGGTGGCGACGCCGCCGCCCTCGACATAATAGAGAAACCGCTGGGATGTATCGATGACAATGGTGCCGGGCCGTTCCCGGCCGAGATAGAGCACGCGCTGGCGGCGGAATTCCTCGGGCATCAGCGCCCAATCCACGGTGGGAATGTCAACGGGGTCATCGGGGATGGCGCCGATATACCACGAGTCTTCCGAAACGGGCGCGTAATTCATGCGGCGGTTGCGCCGCGGCTCGGCCTGCTGCGCGGTGGACTGACACGCAGCCAGCGGCAGGGCGGCAAGAATCGTGAAAAGGGAACGGCGGGTAATCATGATACGCATACTCGAAGTTGGGGCGGGCCCCTCGCGCGGGCCGAAAGGAGGTTGATTTCAGCCGCCTCGCGAGGTCGTCGCCCGGTTTACCGGCAGGTGCCGCGCCCCCGATTCAGGGGCGCGGAGATTAAGAGCAGTCAGGAACAGGGTTAACGGTGTGTCGTCCGTTGCGCCGTTCCAATGCGATTTGTTTACCTTGTCACGGTTGACAAGCGCTTAACGCGTATGGTTTACGAACGCTGAACGGTGGGCAGGCCGGCAAGCGGTTGTAAACCGCCAACATGAGTGTACATCAACGCCGCGGCGGACAAAGTGAAATTTCATCAACAATTAGAGTATGTTGAAAGTTATCCACAGGGGAATCGCCAAAAAGGACGAAAAATCGTATTCATCCGATTTTTTCACTTGCAGTGCAGCATCAAATAGAACATAATGTGGATGCTCAAAAAGTCGTGAGCAAATGCCCGAAATTTTGAGCAACAGCTAATAAATTCAATATTATAGCCTACAAACACCGGATAATCGCAACGCGATTCTCCGGTTTTTTTATGCCTCGCGCGACCATTTCCGCACATTTTTTTACCGTTCGTCAACCATAAACAGGCGAATTTTCGTCGGAAGCGTACAACGCCAAGGGGTTGGCGCAACGCTGGTGGACCTGGTGGACACGGTGGACACGGTGGACTTGGTGGACACGGTGGACAATCCGTCCACTCCGCTGGTTGGCGTGTCCAAGGCCAGCGCCGCCGTCATTGCGAGCGAGAGCGAAGCAATCCAGCGTCCACCAGGTCCACCGTGTCCACCAAGTCCACCCAATCCCAATCCCAATCCCAATCCCATCCACGTTCATACCATGAAAGGAAACATCATGAACGAAGACACGTCTCTCACCCCATCCACTGCGGCGGCGCTACCGCCGTCTGCCGCGCCCGCCGCCGAGGCCGCGCCGCCGCTGCCGTCAGGGCCGGTGGAGCCGGTCGCGGCGCCCCCCGCGCCGGCGGAACCGCCGCCGGCGGACCCGTCCGTACCGGCGGCGCCGCACCCCGAGGCCAGGGCGCTGGCCGAGGCGCTGGCCGGAGAGTTGCGGCAGAGCGCCTATGTGCAGAGCGTCGATACCAGCCTCAACGCTGCGCGCGCCCGCTACGGCGACGCCTTTGACGAAGCGTTTTCCGCGCTCATCGGCAGCGGCAACGCCGACCTGGCGCGGGTGGTTCTGGCCGGCGGCGACCCCGGGGAAACCCTGATGCGGCTTTATGCCGGGGCCCGGCAGACGCTGCCGCCGCCCTCCATTATCCGGGCGCCGGGGGGCGCCGCCGCCCTCGGCGAACCGGTGCCTGAAAGCGCCGTGGCCTACGCCTTCGGCGCCTGACACCCACCGGGAGGCGGCTTCGGCCGCCTCCTTTTTTTTCAACTCACTGTTTCATCATGACTTAAAGGAGATCTTCAATGGCGAACATTGAACTCGCCGCTCCCAACCGCAAAAAGGTATGGACGGCCAAACGCTACGATGAATATGTCCGCGCCTCCGGCTTCAAGCCGTTCATGGGGCGGGACGACAACAAGGTCATTCACCTGCGCTATGAGCTCAGGAACGAGCGCGGCGACCAAATCAACATTCCGCTGTTCGCGCGCCTTCGCGGCGAGCCGAAGCGCGGCGCCCAGGTGATCGAGGGCAACGAGCAGGGGATGGCCAATTACCACTTCCCCATCAGCATCGACTGGGTGGGGGAGGGCGTCGCCGTGAGCAACGCCGACCAGTTCCGCACCGAAATCGACCTGTTGGAGGCCGGACGCGCCGGGCTGGTGTCGTTCATGGGCGCGGTGACCCGCAACGACATTATCGACGCCCTCAATTCCAAGGGCGGCAAAAAGTTCGGCGACGCCACGCCCGCCGAACTCAACGCCTGGCTTGCCGCCAACGGTGACCGGGTGCTGTTCGGCTCCAACCCGGGCAGCATGACGCAGAATTTCGCCGCGGGCGTCGCGCTGCTGACGGCTGACAACGACAAACTGACGGCGGAGATTGTGCGTCGCGCCCGCTTTTCCGCCCGCAACAGCACCGGGCGGCTCATCCGCCCGGCGGTGGTCGAGGAACGCGCCGGAATGTCGGGAACCGGCGGTGCGCTGGTCGAATGCTTCGTGATGTTCGTCGGCGCCCGCTCGTTCTACCACCTGAAGCACGACCCGACCCTGAAGGAAGACCTGCGCCACGCCATGGAGCGCGGCGCGTCGAACCCGCTGTTCCAGCCCGACGACCTGATGATCGACAATGTCGTCGTCAGGGAAATCCCGGAGATCAGCGAGCGCTGCCTCATCGGCGGCACGCCGGATGTCGAGCCGTATTTCTTCTGCGGCGCCCAGGCTGTGGGCTACGCCATCGGCCAAGACCCGAAGTTCACCACCGGTGAGCGGGATTACGGCTACATCCGCTCGGTGGCGGTGCGCGAACTGCGCGGCATCGCCAAGACGCTGTTCAACGGCGTCGACCATGGCCTGGTCACCGGCTACGTCGCCGCGCCAAGCCTCTGAGCTTGAGCATTTTCGCGGCCGGGGACCACGGTTCCCGGCCGCGCGGTTTCACGTTTCATCGTTTCACATTCAAGAAAGGAACCCAACAATGATTTATTTCAACGCCAACAGGGGTGTGCGCCCCGAAGACGCAGCCGGGCACGGTCTCGGCGGTTCGGTGAAGGTCGCCGTCGGCCACTTTGACGCCGCAAACGGCCTGCCGCCCGTCGGCACCACGGCGCCGCTGGTCGCCTTGCCCGCCGGCGCGCGCATTGTCGACGCGCGTCTTGCCACCGACCTTCTGGACGAAGGCGACGGACTGATCATCGACATCGGTGACGCCGCCGCGGCGGACCGCCTGTTCGCCGGCTCGGACATCGGCCAGCTCGGCGGCATCGAACCCCTCGACAATCCGGGAGCGGCGGGCTGGCGCTATGCCGAGTCCACCGTTCTCGGCTTCACGGTGCAAACCGGGGCTGAGACGCCGTCGTCCGGCGGCGCGCTCACCCTTGTCGTCCTCTATGTCATTGACTGAACAACCATACGAAAGGAAGAACGCCATGTTTAACGACCAAGGTTTTGTGGTGGGAGTCATCAAACCCGGTGTCCGGGCTGTCGACGTGCTGGAGGGGGTGTTTTCCCCCTCCCGCCCCCAATATTGCTGCCCGCGGGTGGGGGACAAAAAGTGCCACTGCATTCTCGGCCGCGGCGCCGCTGTTGTCGAACCGGATTGCTGGAGGGCGTTGAAGGTGCTGCCGCCGTGCGAGCGGCCGCACCCCGAGGCGGTGCGTCGCGTCGCCCGCCCGCTGCGGCTCATCGGTCTCGATGTGATTCAATCGGGGGACCGCGTGCTGGTGAAGGACTCGCAGCTGGAGCGCGCCGTCGCGGCACTCAAACGCGACGGGCACACGGTGCGCGGCGTTGCGGGAGAGGCGACATGCCCGTCAGCACCGGACAAATAATCCGCCGCACCCTGGAAATCCTCGGGGTTGTCGGCGCCGGGCAGACCGTCTCCGCCGAGGATGACCGCCTGGTGCGGGAAACTCTGACGGCGGCGGCGGCCACCCTGGCGGCGCGCGGCATCGTCGATGTCGAAGCCGACTGCGCCGCCGACGCCATCCCCGATGACGTGGTGCTGCCGCTCGCCGCCGTCGTCGCCCGCTGGGCCGCACCGGCCTACGGTTTCGGCGGAACCGACCTGGCGGCGCTGAAGATGCTGGCCGACGAGGCGGAAGCGGACCTGCGCTCCCGCCCCGATACCTCCGGCGACCCGGCCCCGGTGCGGGTGAAGTACTTTTGAGCGGGGCGGGGGAACTTGGTGGACTTGGGGTCCGCCGAAATCAACTTCCCCCATTCCCTTTTTCACCAAGGAGACAGTCATGTATTCCATTCCCTTTCCCGTGTCGTCCATGCCGGGGGTGCATCCGAGCCTCGGGCGCGGGCGGCTGGTCAACGCCTTGTATCAACCGCAGAGCGGCGGTGACCGCTGGCGGCGCGTGCCGGGCCTCAGGCGGTTTACCGCGCTGGACTTCACCCCGGTGCGCGCCATGGCCTGGACCGGGCATGACCTGCTGGTCATCGCCGGAACCAAGGCGTGCCGCGTCGATTCCTTCGGCGCGGTGACGGTGCTCTCGGGAGACCTGTACGGGTCGGCGCCGGTCAGCATCGCCCGCAACAACAACGCCACGCCGGATATTGTCGTCGTGGGCGAAACGTCGGTGATGCGCGTCGGCGCCGCGGCGCTGACGCCCTATCCCGACGGCAATGTCGGCGCGCCGCGCTCGGTGGCCTCCCTTGACGGTTACCTGCTGTTCACCAGCAGTGACGGCGTCATCCGCGCCAGTGATCTCAACTCCGCCACCATCAACGGGCTCTCCTTCGCCCGCGCCGAGAGCAACCCCGACGGGCTGCTGCGCGGCCTGGTGTCGGCGCAACTGTTCTACGCCTTCGGCAACGCCTCGGTGGAGGTGTTTCAGGATGTCGGCGCTTCGCCCTTTCCGCTGGAGCGCGTCGCGGTGATGCCGCTGGGGCTTTACGGCCGCTGGGCGCTGGCGGGCGGCCAATCGGAAGGCTGGAGCTCGCGCCCGCTGTTCGTCGCCAATGACGGCACGGTGCGCGAGATCAACGGCTACCAGCAGGAGGTGGTGTCGATCGATGACGTCACCCGCGACATCCTCGCCGTCCCCGACCCGGAGGACATCGTCGCCCAGGTCTACAGTTTCGGCGAAGCGGCCATATGGTCACTCACCGCTCCGGGGTGGACCTGGGAGTTCAACTGCACCACCCGTGCCTGGCATCAGCGGCGGAGCAACGGGCGGAGCAACTGGCGCGGCCTGTTCGCGACCTATGCCTTCGGCCGCTGGCTGG
>JAISTL010000069.1 GCA_031272615.1 Methylobacteriaceae bacterium
GATTCAAGCTCAGTCTGCCGCTGTTGCACCGGCTGATGATGGGGGTGGTTTACGGCGACGCGCTGATGCAGGTGGTGTATCGGGTGCGACCCTATGAGAAGCAGCCGGGTTCGACGGAGGCGCTGTATCGCGCTTGGGTGGAACGGTGCAGGGAATCGGTGTTTGACGGCGGGTTCCGGCAGTTCGGCGCCAATATCCGCAAGCTGGTGCGGGATTTTGACCGTCTGGAGATTGTGGATGTGGTCAAGCCGCGGGTCGGGCTGGTGGGCGAAATTCTGGTGAAATTCCACCCTGTCGCCAACAACGACCTGGCGCGGATCATCGAACGCGAAGGCGGCGAGGCGGTGGTGCCTTCGCTGATGGATTTCCTTCAGTATTGTGCCTATGATTATGACTTCAACCGCAAGTACATGTCCATGGGGTATCTGGAAGCGCTGGCCGGCAACGCTCTGATTCGCTACATGGAGTTCTATCGCAAGGGTCTGCGCAAGGCTCTGAGGAAGAGCGAGCGGTTTTTGGAGCCGCAGACCATCGACGAACTGGCCTTCGGCGCAGCGCCGATCATGACCCGCGGCAACCAGAACGGTGAGGGCTGGTTCCTCACCGGCGAGATGGTGGAACTCATCCACCAGGGGGCGGAGAACATCGTGTGCATGCAGCCGTTCGGTTGTCTGCCCAACCACATCA
Source organism: Methylobacteriaceae bacterium (assembly GCA_031272615.1). Lineage (GTDB taxonomy): Bacteria > Pseudomonadota > Alphaproteobacteria > Rhizobiales > Beijerinckiaceae > Hohaiivirga. The sequence goes on from JAISTL010000069.1 coordinate 688, forward strand.
CCGGCAAGGGCTCCATCAAGGCGCTGAAAGATCTCTATCCTCAGGCGAACATCGCCGCCATCGACTACGACCCGGGCGCATCGGAGGTCAACCAGCTGAACCGCATCAAGCTGATGTTCTCGGCGGCTTTCCGCAAGCTGGAACAGCCCGGCGCCGACACGAACGCCGCCCACGGGCTGGTGGCGGAGTGATATCGGCGTGCTTTGAACCGCCTGGAAAAGGGATGATCAAACAGCCGTGAAGCCGCGCATTGCGCCTCAATACTTGCCCTGCAAGCCGATGGAGATGGAGTAGGCCTTGTTCTGCAGCCCGCCGGAATTGCCGAGGGATTGATCCCACTGTTGAGTATCCATGTCGATATAGAGTGTCGGGCCTTTGAGGTCTTTGTAGGCGGTGTACGTCCCTTCGACATAGGCTTTGACATGCTCGCTGAAATAATACCCCATGGAGCCTTCCAGGGAGAAGAACGTGCCGCTGTAGCCGCGGTCGAGAAACTCCAGACTGCGCAAATAATGATTGTCGCGGTCGTTGGACTTGACCGCGGGGCTGTATCTGACCCGGGCGCCGAATTCAAAACCACCGTAATTGGCTTCTGCGACAAGCCCGAGGAAGGGCGTGAAATACATCTGCCTGTAACCGATTCCGGGGACGCCGGCATCGAAGCTGCCGGTAAAACCGTAATAGTCATAAGTGCCGCCACGGGCGGTCCAGCTGTAGCGGCTTTCGCGATACCCCATGAGCAACCCGCCGCGGGCGTTGGAATCCCTCAGGACCCACCCCTTCAGAGCGACTTCCCACTCATTGGCGAAGTTCAGATCGGTATCGTCGTGGTGGGAATGCAGGGTGTACAGTTTTCCGTTGTATTCCTGGTTATAGTCATAGTCATCCATGACGCTGTCGGATTTGGCAACGGTCGTCCATCCGCCAACCGATATGGAAAGCCAGGGGAAAAGGTCGGCGCCGATTTCACCCTTGAGAATCGGAGCGCTGATGTCCCAGATGAGTTCGCTTATGGTGTCGCCGCCAATGGGGTCGTAGACGAATTCCCGCGCTTCTCCCTTGAGATAGCCAAGGCTCAGGTTCATGGTTCCGCCGATGGTTTCGGGGGCTTCGACAAGGGGGACTTCGTCGATGAATTCTGCGTCCTGCGCCAGACCTGCGCCCGTCGACAGTCCGAGTATACATAACGCCAGCGCAAGCTTTTTCATGCCGGGAACTCTCTGGATAGAAAGAGAACGGTAAGCCGAATCCTTCGGCTTTTCCGTACCTCAACATGAACGGTTATGGTTAATATTCGGTAAAACCGGATGCATTCACCGGTTTCATCCCCGGGTCAGGTCATAAACGCTTCGCGGATGCCGTCAACCACGAACTGGGCGGCCATGGCTGCGAGGATGAGCCCCAGCAACCGGGACAATATGATATTGCCCGGAGCGCCGATAACCCCCGAAATCGGCTTTGCCAGACGGCATACGACATAACACGAGAGAATGCCGAAAAAAATGACCAGGGTCAGATACAGCTTCAGTTCAATGACCGGGTAAGCGTGCGCGACATCCAGAGACTGGCCGGACAGCAGAGTGATGGCGGTGATGGTTCCCGGCCCGGACATCATCGGGATGGCCAGGGGAAAGACACTGACATTCTGGATATGCTCGCGGGTTACGGCGTTTTTGGCAGTGTCGATGTTCTGGGCGACGTTTTTTTCAAACACCATGTTATAGGCGACAAAAAACAGCAGAATGCCGCCGCCGATGCGAAACGCCGCGAGGCTGATGCCGAGAAGGTGCAGCACCCAACTGCCGCCGAGGGAGAAAAACAACAGGATAAAGAAGGCAATCAGACACGCCCGCAGGCAGACTTCCCGGCTTTGGCGCGCGGTCATCCCGCAGGTCACCGCCAGGAACACCGGAATCAGGCCCGGTGGGTCAAGGGTGGCGAGAACAGTCACGAGAGACGAAAGAAAGAACTCATTCATGGTTGGTTGCGGGGTGTGAGGAAATGCGTTTCAACGTTGAAATGCATGCCGGATCATTGTGACGGGAAGAGGCGGAAAAGTAAAGCCCCCGCCGGAAAGCCGGCAATGCCTGAACAACGGGTGGCCAATACCGCCGACGGACAAGGGTTTGACTGTGATTCCCTTGGAAAATATAATATTTCACTTGAAAAATCGCTCGCTCTCCACCAAAAAGAATCATCAGTTTTTGCCGGATTCGCGTATGCGGACGATGGGGTTCGTTACAGCGGGCGGTTGAGTTCCCACACAAGTGTGCCGTGTTTCCCGCTCTCAGCGGGGATTGCGCATACCCCAGAACGGAAAGAACAATTTTGACCGATACACCTGTTCATGATCGTGAAGGCGGGCCTGTCCCGGCTTCAGACATCAAGCCTGTTTCCATTTCCGATGAAATGAAGCGCTCTTATCTCGATTACGCGATGAGCGTCATCGTCAGCCGGGCGCTCCCGGATGTCCGCGACGGCTTGAAGCCCGTTCACCGCCGCATTCTCCATGCTATGAATGAAGGCGGCTACACGCCGGACAAAAAACACGTCAAATCCTCGCGCATCGTCGGTGACGTCATGGGTAAGTATCATCCCCACGGCGACTCCTCGATTTACGACGCCCTGGTGCGCATGGCGCAGGATTTCTCCATGGGCATGATGCTCATCGACGGGCAGGGCAATTTCGGTTCGGTTGACGGCGACCCCCCGGCCGCCATGCGCTACACGGAATCGCGGTTGGCCAAGCCCGCGTTGCCCCTGCTGGAGGATATCGACAAGGATACCGTTGATTTCATGCCGAATTACGACGGCTCGGAGAATGAACCGACGGTTTTGCCGGCGCGCTATCCCAACGTTTTGGTCAACGGCGCCGGGGGGATTGCCGTCGGCATGGCGACCAACATGCCGCCGCACAATCTCGGGGAAGTGGTTGACGGCTGTATCGCCTATATCGACAACCCGGATGTGTCCATCGACGAACTGAACGACATCATCCCCGGGCCGGATTTCCCGACCGGCGGCTTGATTCTCGGCCGGGCCGGCATCCGTTCCACCTACCACACCGGGCGCGGTTCCATCATCATGCGGGCGAACTCCTCGGTGGAAGAGATCCGCAAGGACCGCGAAGCGATCATCGTTCACGAAATCCCGTATCAGGTCAACAAAAACACTCTGATCAAAAAAATCGCCGATTTGGTGCACGAGAAGAAAATCGACGGCATCACGGATTTGCGCGACGAGTCCGACCGTCAGGGTATGCGCATCGTCATCGAACTGCGCCGCGACGCCGTGGCTGACGTGGTGCTGAATCAACTCCACAGGTTCACGCCGATGCAGGAGAACTTCCCCTCCAACATGGTGGCGCTGAACGGCGGGCGGCCCGAGCTGATGAACCTGCGGGACATCATCGCCGCGTTTGTCGATTTCCGCGAGGAAGTTGTCAGCCGCCGCACCAAATATCTTCTCGGCAAGGCGCGGGAACGCGCCCACGTGTTGTGCGGCCTGGCAACCGCCGTTGCCAACATCGACGATGTCATCCGGCTCATCCGCGAGGCGTCGGACCCCAACGCTGCGCGCGAGGCGCTGATGAACCGCAACTGGCCGGCGCGGGATGTGGCGGAGCTGATCGCGCTGGTCGACGACCCGCGCTATCGGGTCGCCGAAGACGGAACCTATCGCCTGTCCGAAATCCAGGCGCGGGCCATTCTCGATTTGCGGCTGCAGCGCCTCACCGCGCTGGGACGGGACGAAGTCGGCGACGAACTGAAGAAGCTGGCCGCCGAGATTTCCGATTATCTGGATATTCTGCGCTCCCGTGAGCGGATCATGACCATCATCAAGCAGGAACTGCTGGATGTGAAACAGGGTTACGCCACGCCGCGGAAAACCGAAATCGTCGAGTGGACGTCGGAAGTGGAGGATGAAGACCTGATCCAGAAAGAGGATATGGTCGTCACCGTCTCCCACGCCGGTTATATCAAGCGCGTGCCGCTCTCGGTGTATCGGGCACAGAAGCGTGGAGGCAAGGGGCGGGCCGGCATGCAGACCAGGGACGAGGATTTCGTCATCCGGCTGTGCGTCGCCAACACCCATGTGCCGGTGCTGTTCTTCTCTTCGAAGGGCAAGGTCTACAAGGAAAAGGTCTGGCGTTTGCCCGCCGCCGCCCCCAACGCCAAGGGCAAGGCGCTGGTGAACATGCTGCCGCTGGAAGAAGGCGAACGCATCACCACCATCATGCCGCTGCCGGAGGATGAGACCGGGTGGAACAGCCTGGACGTCATGTTCGCGACATCGCGGGGAACGGTGCGCCGCAACAGCCTGACGGATTTCACCCAAGTGAACCGCTCGGGCAAGATCGCCATGAAGCTGGACGAGAACGACGCCATTCTCGGTGTGGCTATCTGTATGCCGGGGGACGACGTGTTCCTGACCACGAACCTCGGACGCTGCATCCGCTTCCCGGTGGAGGATGTGAGGCGGTTCTTGGGCCGCGAATCCATCGGCGTTCGCGGCATCAGGCTGGGCGGCAACGACGCGCTGGTATCCATGGCGATTCTCCGCCATGTTGACGCGGCCGCCGACGAACGGTTGCTCTATCTGAAGATGCGCCGCGCGGTTTCCGGTGAAACCGGCGAGGACGAGGAACTCCCCGTTGAAGAGGAGAACGGCGAAGAAGAGGAAACCCTGTCTTCTTCCGGAATGCTGTCGCAGGAGCGCTACGCCGAGATGGGCGCGAAGGAGCAGTTTCTGGTGACGGTTTCAGAAAACGGCTTCGGCAAGCGCACGTCATCCTATGAATACCGTATCACCGGACGCGGCGGCAAAGGCGTGGTGGCGATGGCCGTCAATGAGCGCAACGGCAAGCTGGTGGCGGCCTTCCCGGTGGAAAACGCTGACCAGATCATGCTGGTGACCGGTGGCGGACAGTTGATCCGGGTTCCGGTGGACGGCATCCGGGTGGCGGGGCGCGCCACCCAGGGCGTAATCATTTTCAAAACCGCCGACGATGAAAAGGTTGTTTCCGTAGAACATATCGAAAGCGAGTGCGGCGGTGAGAACGGTGACGACAACGGTTGCGATGAGAACGGCGGCGACAACGGAACGGAGGGCTGAGCCGTGACGCGTATTGCCTTTTATGCCGGGAGTTTCGACCCCGTGACCAACGGGCACCTGGATGTCATCCGCCAGGCGCTGCGGGTCGCGGACAAACTTTATGTCGCTGTCGGGGAGAACGATACCAAGAACGCGTTGTTTTCCTTCGAGGAACGGGAACGCATGATCCGCGACGCGATTTCCGGCCTGCCCGGTTTTGACAAGGTCATCCCCGTGGCGTTCAGCGGGCTTGCCGTCGATGCCGCCCGCTCGCTGGGTGCAGTGATGATGGTGCGTGGCCTGAGGGACAGCAGCGATTTTGATTATGAAATGCGGATGGCGACCATGAATGCCCGGTTGGCGCCGGACATCCAGACCATCTTCGTCGCCGCCTCGCCCTCGGCGTATTTTATCGCCGGGACGCTGGTCCGGCAGATTGCCATGGCCGGCGGCGACGTCTCGGGTTTCGTTCCGCCTCTGGCCGCGAAGATGCTGTTGGAAAAGTATTCAAAGAAAAACGAGCGGTGAAACGGGGCTTGATGAAGCCGTCGCCATCCGTTACACTGAAAGGAAATGAAACCGCGGGAAACAGGACCGGCTTCGGCATTGGTTTCCCGCCCTTTTCCCCGGAGTTGAAGAGAAATCACCATGAAAAAACTGCTTGCCGCCATTTTAGCCCTGTTCATGCTCGCGGTTCCTGTTTTCGCCCAGCAAGCCGATGACCCGGCCAACACAGTGTATCTCGAGACACAGAAGGGAAAAATCGTCATCCGGCTGCGTCCGGATCTGGCGCCCAAACACGTCGCGCAACTCAAAACCCTGATCAAGCGCAAGTTCTACGATAACGTCGTATTCCATCGCGTGATTGACGGTTTCATGGCGCAAACCGGTGACCCGACGGGGACGGGCTCCGGCGGGTCGGACCTGCCGGACATCCCGGCCGAGTTTTCCAAGGCGAATTTCGTTCGCGGCACTGTCGGCATGGCACGGGCGCAAAACCCGAATTCCGCCAATTCCCAGTTTTTCATCATGTTTGAACCGGCGCCGCATCTCGATGGTCAGTATACCGTCATCGGCGAAGTGGTCTCGGGGATGGACGTGGTTGACAAGATCAAAAAGGGCGATGCCTATTCCGGCATGGTGGACGGGCCCGATAAAATCGTCACCATGCGCATGGCCGAAGACGCGAAATAGCGGAATTCGGCGAGAGTCAAGTCCCCGGTTCGGCGGCGCGCAGACCGGGGTTCGTACTGTTTTGAGATTCATCGGCAAGGAAGGTGTAGTACATGGAAACCGACCCGGAAAACACATTGGTCATCGAGACCTCCAAAGGGACAGTCGTCATTGAAATGCGTCCGGACCTGGCGCCCAAGCACGTGGAGCGCATCAAGACGCTGGCGCGGCGCAAGTTTTATGACGGCATTATCTTTCACCGGGTGATTCCCGGCTTCATGGCGCAAACCGGCTGCCCGCGCGGCACCGGAACCGGCAGTTCGGACCTGCCCAACCTCAATGCCGAGTTCAACGAGAAGCCGCACGTGCGCGGCACCGTGTCGATGGCGCGGGCGCAAAACCCGCATTCCGCCAATTCCCAGTTCTTCATCTGCTTTGCCGACGCGCGGTATCTCGACCGGCAGTACACGGTGTGGGGAACGGTGGTCGAGGGCATGGAGAATGTCGACAAACTTGCCAAGGGTGAGCCGCCGAAGGTTCCCGACAAGATCATCACCATGCGGGTGCAGGCGGACGAAGCCTGAGCCGCTGCAGCAACGGAACCCCGAAAGGTGCGCGTCGACCTCTTTGACTTTGAGCTTCCGGAGGCGCTGATTGCGCTGCGCCCGTTGGAGCCTCGGGACGCGGCGCGCCTGCTGGTGGTTGAACCGGCGCGGGCGGGAGGCCGTGCGGTGTTCCAGGACGAAACCTTCCGCGCCCTGCCGGGCCTGCTGCGCCCCGGGGACGCCTTGGTGTTCAACGACACCCGGGTGATTCCCTCGCGTCTTTATGCGCTCCGGCGGCGGGACGGTGGAGGACCGGGGGCGCGCATCGAGCTGATGCTGCATCTGCGCGAAGACGGGCGCACCTGGCGGGCCTTCGCGCGCCCGGCCAAGCGGCTGAAACCGGGCGACAAATTGGAGTTTCCCGGCGCCGCCGTCACCGCCACTGTGGCCGAAAAGGGTGACGACGGCGATGTGCGCGTAGTGTTTTCTTTGGCCGCGGCGGTTCTCGACGGCGCGCTGGCAGGCATCGGCGAGGTGCCGCTGCCGCCCTATATCGCCGGCAGACGCCCGGTGGATGAACGCGACCGGGAGGATTATCAAACCCTCTATGCCCGCTCTGACGGAGCAGTGGCCGCGCCGACGGCGGGGCTGCACTTCACCGACGGGTTGCTGAAAGCCCTGCAGGACAAGGGAATTGAAACGCACTTTCTCACCCTGCATGTCGGCGCCGGGACGTTTCTGCCGGTGAAGGCCGAGGATACGGAGGACCACCGCATGCATGCCGAGCGGGGGATGGTGAGCGAAAAAGCGGCGGCGGCTCTCAACTCGGTGCGCGGGCGCGGCGGCAGAATTGTCGCCGTGGGCACCACATCGCTGCGGCTTCTGGAAAGCGCCGCCGACGAAAACGGCGTGTTGCATTCGTTTTCCGGCAAAACCGATATTTTCATCACGCCGGGCTACCGCTTTCGCGCCGTTGACGCGCTGGTGACCAATTTTCATCTGCCGCGCTCCACCCTGTTCATGCTGGTGTGCGCCTTCAGCGGGTATGATACCATGCGCGCCGCCTATCAGCACGCCGTGGATACAGGCTATCGTTTCTATTCCTACGGCGACGGCTCGCTGCTGTTTCGCGCCGATCGGGCGGATGAGTGACAAGAGGGCACAATAATGAGCGGGCAATTCAGTTTCACCATATCGGCCACGGACGGCGCGGCCAGGGGCGGTGCCATCGGTATGCCGCGCGGCGTTATCCGCACCCCGGCCTTCATGCCGGTAGGGACCGCAGCGACGGTCAAGGCCATGTATCCGCGGCAGGTGCGGGAACTCGGCGCCGATGTGGTTCTCGGCAACACGTATCACCTGATGCTGCGGCCGGGGGCGGAGCGGGTTGCGGCGTTGGGCGGACTGCACGACTTCATGAAGTGGCCGCATCCCATTCTCACCGATTCCGGCGGCTTCCAGGTGATGTCGCTGGCGCCGCTGCGCAAGCTGTCGGAGGAAGGCGTCGCCTTTCAATCGCACATCGACGGCTCGCGACATTTTCTCTCCCCGGAGCGGTCCATCGAAATCCAGGGGTTGCTGGACTCCGACATTCAAATGCAGCTCGATGAGTGCGTGCGTCTGCCGGCGGCGGAAGACGTGGTGGAACGCTCCATGGGGCTGTCGTTGCGTTGGGCGGAGCGCTGCCGGGTCGCCTTCGGCGAGCAACCCGGCAAGGCGCTGTTCGGCATTGTCCAGGGTGGGGTTTCCGAACGGCTGCGACGGATGAGCGCCGACGGTCTGGTGGACCTTCAGCTCAAGGGGTACGCCATCGGCGGATTGGCGGTGGGCGAGCCGCAGAGTGAGATGCTGCGCACCATCGAGGTGGTGAACGCCGTTCTGCCGCGGGAGAAGCCCCGTTATCTGATGGGCGTGGGCACTCCCGACGATATCGTCGAGGCGGTGCGGCGCGGCGTCGACATGTTCGACTGCGTGATGCCGACCCGCGCCGGGCGGCACGGGCTGGCCTATACGCGTTTCGGGCGGATCAACCTGAAAAACGCCTGCCACGCCGATGAT
>JAISTL010000079.1 GCA_031272615.1 Methylobacteriaceae bacterium
CGGCCGCCCCCCGCTTTCATTTTACTTTCGCGGCAAGCTGTTGATAAAGTCGATGTCGTCGCGGTAAATGAGCGGCCCGACGCTGACCTCGCCGTCATCGGGGCGGGCGTTGTCGCCGAAATGGATGGCGGATGCGGACGCCGGATCGTAGGCCGGCCACGTCACGCCGCCGCTGTGGTTCGGATCACCGGTTTTGATGAAATTCACCCAACGGGCGTGCATGTCCTCCATCAAGGCGATCTTGGCGGAGGTGGGCGGCGTTCCGCTGCCGAAGACCCCGCTGCCGTCGGCGTTGCCGAAGCCAAAGGATATCTCGGTGACGTGGTATGCGCCGAGGCCTCCGGGGTTGCCGCTTTCGACGTATCTGAAATTATAGGCGTAAACCGCGTGTCCGGCTTTGGCATAAGCGTCGCCGAACACCTTCATGGGTGCGGAAAACATGGAGAGCGCCAGGATTTCCCGGGTGCGGGCGAGGGCCGGGTGTTGCGCATCGACCGGATAGCGGCTCACCACTCCGGCGAGGTTTTCATAGCCCAGCTGTCTGGTGATGGTGCCCTTGTACGCCAATTCATCCGCCAGGGGGACAAAGGACGCCCCTTCGTCGGCGTTGTATCCGAACAGCAGATCGGCTTTGTTGAATTTGCCTTTGCTGAGCGCATCCCGGGGGTTCCGCGGGAGGACCTTGTCGTCGAAGAAGGGCATGAGAAGCCATTGCGGGCCGACGGTCGCGAAGTTGAACGACAAGTCGGCGTTGAGGGAGGCGAGCGTTTCCGCGTCGGCGGCGCGCAGTTTCGCCAGGCCCGCCTCGTTATCCGCAGCCCCGAAAACGTTTGCCAGCGCCGCATATGGCGCTTCCACCCGGACCGGTCCGTTGGGCGGCGTGTTGTTCTTGACGGAGAGAATCGAGCCGCTTTCCATGATTGCTCTTTGGAACAACCCCCCGGCCGGGGGTGAGAGCAGCAGCGCCCCGACGCTGAACGACCCGGCGGATTCGCCGCCGATGGTCACGCGGTTCGGGTCACCGCCGAACGCCTCGATGTTGTCCCGTACCCATTCGAGCGCCTTGATCTGGTCCAGTGTGCCCCAGTTGCCGGTGGTTCCGTATTTCTCCAGAGTGGTGTTGGAGGCGAAGAACCCCATCACGCCGAGCCTGTAGTTGATGGTGACGCCAACAACACCTTCACGGGCAAAACGCGTCATGTCAAAATCAGGCATGGAACCGGCGCCGTTGGTGTATCCGCCGCCGTGAATCCAGACATAGACGGGCAGCTTGGCGCCTTTGTCGAGCTTGGGAGTCCAGATGTTGAGAGTCAGGCAGTCTTCGGAGAGGCCGACCTCGTCGATGAACCCCTGTGTCATCGTCATCGGAAGCTGCAGCGACGCCGGCCCGAATTTCGTGGCGTCCCGTTCACCCTGCCAGGGGTCGACATCCTCGGGGGGAGCGAAGCGCAACGCGCCGACGGGCGGTTTGGCGAAGGGAATTCCCTTGAAAACGAATATGTCGCCGGAGGGTATGCCCCGCAGAGCGCCTTTGGCGGTCAAAACCACCGCGTCCTTCGCGGAGGCAGCGGCGACGGCGGAACCCTGTGGTGTGGAAGCCGCCCAACCGGCGCTCATACGGAACGGGGCTGTTCCGGCAACAGTCGTCAGGGCCGCGAGGACCAGAACGGCAATCCTGCGTCCGGCGGCGACGCGAAGAGTTCCCTTCGCCGTTAAAAACAGAGTATTACTGTTTTTCATCACTATAACCTTCCTTCGCGGGGCCCGTCGTCATCAGCGCATGTGATGGCGACTCACAACTGCCGGGTCCTTGAATTTGTTTCGATGACGTCAGCGGTGAATTCAAGATGAACAATGACAATCCGCACCGTTTTGCGCAAGTCGCGTGTCATTTATTCATGTCTTTTATCATATAGCGCGACAAAACAACTTTCCAGACGCGCGGAAAAACAGATTTCCCATTATCCGGAACTTATTTTCATCATGCCGCGGACAGTTTGACGGGGATAACGGCGCTGCCGACGCGGACGGTGATATGCGGCGCGAAGTGTGCTATAGGATTCCCCCGATGAACAGGCGTGACGTATCCCCTGAAAGCGGGAGGTTCGGACAATGATGAGGCGGACGGCGATGACGCCGCAACAGTCGTTTTTTGCGGTATTCTGCATCGAAGCGCTGGCGGAGGAACTGGGAATGACAGGCGACAGCATCTACAGGATGCTCGCGGAAAACAGCGATATTCTGGATGGTTATATCATCCCGTGTTATGACGTGCTCCATACGCAGGGAAAGGGATGGATCGTCGACGATCTCATCGGACTCATGAAGAGAAAGGGGGTTCTGGAATGATTCTCTATCATGGGTCGTATGCGGCAATCACGAAACCCGATCTGTCGTTCGCGAGGTTGAAAACCGATTTCGGCAGCGGCTTCCATACGACGCCGATCAGAGAGCAGGCGGTCAACTGGTCGAAACACTTCCTCCGGGAGGGAAAGCCCGCCGTGGTCTCCGCCTACGCGTTTCTTGAAAAAGCCGGCGAGGACATTTCGCGTTTCAAGGTTCTGGAGTTCAACACCCATTCCAAAAAATGGCTGGATTTCATCATGGCCAACCGGTTGGGCCAACCGGTCGGGGAACGTTGGGATCTCGTCATCGGCGGAGTGGCAAACGACAAGGTGTTCAACACGCTGGAGCTCTATTTCAAGGGCGAGCTCACCAGTGCCCAAGCCATCCGCCGCCTGCGGTACAACAAGCCGAATTTCCAGTATTGTTTCAAAAATCAGGTTCTCATCAATGATTATCTGCATTTTGCCGGGGCGGAGGACGTGAAATGATCGCCGACAGGTATATTCTGGTTACAAACATGACGGCGTCATCAACGAATACGCGGCACTGACGGGTTTGCCGCTGCGGGAAGCCTTCGACGTCTACTACAAATCCATCCTCTACACCGAAATCCGGGACGGAATTTCCGACATGCACTGCCGGAGCGACGGCTATCTCGCCGATGAACTCGCCTTGGAGGTGCAGCGCAGGCAGGGCGAATAAGCGAAAACCGGTTATTCCGCCAGTTTTTTGATCAGCATCAGCGCCGCGATGAGGCCGCCGACGGAGAGCAGCACGGACCCCAGCGCGTAAGCCACCGCCGCGACGGTGCGGCCGCGCTCCAGCAACATCACCGGTCGTCCTATCCCGCTTTCAGCAGACGCACCGCCTGGTCCCGGTCAAAGAGGTACAACAGAAGACGCAGGGCCTGGCCGCGTTCGGACTCGAGTGTGAGATCACGCTCCAGAATCAGCCGGGCGTCGTCCCGGGCCGCCGCCAGCAGATCGGAATCAAAGGCGAGATTGGCGATTTTCGTTTCCGGCAGGCCCGATTGTTTCGACCCGAGCATTTCACCGGCGCCGCGCAGGCGCAAATCCTCTTCGGCGATGCGGAAGCCGTCTTCCGTCTCACGCATGATTTGCAGCCGCGCCTTTGCTGTCTGCGACAACGGTCCGCGGTAAAGCAGCAGGCAGCTCGAGGCCGTGCCGCCGCGCCCGACGCGGCCGCGCAGCTGATGCAATTGCGCCAGGCCGAACCGCTCGGCGTGTTCGATGACCATCACCGAGGCCTTGGGAATGTCGACGCCGACCTCGATCACCGTTGTCGATACCAGCACCTTGATGTCTTCAGCCATAAAGCGTTCCATCACCGTGTCTTTTTCGGCGCCCGACATGCGGCCGTGCACCAGACCGACGACGTCGCCGAGCCGCTTCTTCAGGTCGGCAAAGCGTTCCTCGGCGGCGGCCAGGTCGGTTTTTTCGGATTCCGCCACCAGTGGGCACACCCAGTAAATCAGATTGCCGGCGGCAATGGCCCGCTTCAGGCCGCCCGCCACCTCATCGAGGCGCTCGAGGGTGATGATGCGGGTGGCCACGGGTTTGCGTCCCGCCGGTTTTTCACTGAGTACCGACACATCCATATCCCCGTAAAGCGTCAGGGCGAGGGTGCGGGGAATGGGAGTCGCCGTCATCACCAGCACATCGACGGCCTCTCCCTTGGACCCCATGGCGAGGCGCTGATGCACGCCGAACCGGTGCTGCTCATCCACCACCGCCAGGCCGAGATCCTTATATGTCACGCCCTCCTGAAACAGCGCATGGGTGCCGAGCGCCAGGGAGATGGAGCCGTCGGCGAGGCCTTCCAACACCTTGCGGCGCTCGGAGGTTTTCTCGCGGCCGGTGAGAAGGCCGATGCGCACGCCGCTTTGTTCCAGCATGGCGGAGATGCGCTCAAAATGCTGGCGGGCGAGAATTTCCGTCGGTACCATCAACGCGGCCTGACGCCCGGCCTCGACGGCCGTGAGCATGGCCAGCAGCGCCACCACGGTTTTGCCCGAGCCGACATCACCCTGCAACAGGCGGAGCATCTTGTGTTCCGAGGCGAGGTCGGCGCGGATTTCTGCAAGTGCGCGCTGTTGGCTCGATGTGAGGGAAAAGGGCAGGGCCCGCTCCAGCGGCCCGGACACGGAGCCGTCGCCAATGGTCGGGCGGCCGCGCAGGCGACGCATACGGGCGCGGGCCAGCGCCAGGGCCAACTGGGAGGCAAGGAGCTCATCGTAGGCGAGACGCTTGCGCAACGGGTTTCCGATCATCCCCTCTTCGTTTACCGACGCAACGGAACCGGGCCGGTGCAGGCCCTTCAGCGCTTCGGTGAACGGCGGCCATTTGCGTTGGGCGATCCAGGCGGCATCCTGCCATTCCGGCAGGCTCGGCAGCCGCTCCAGCGCCGCCGCCGTGCAGCGGATGAGAAAACGTGACGTGAGGCCCTCGGTGAGGCCGTAGACCGGTTCGATTTTCGGCAGTGTCTTCAGCCCGTTCTCATCAAGGATGTGATCCGGGTGGGTCATCTGCCGGAAGCCGTTCCACAGCTCGATGACGCCGGACACATAGCGGGTGGCGCCGACGGGCAGCGTCTTGCTCAGATGGTCGCGGTAGACATTGAAGAACACCAGGGCGAGGTCGCCGGTGTCGTCTTCGATGATGACGCGGTAGGGGCTGCGCCCCTGCGGCGCCGGCGGCTTGTGTTCGATGACGACGCCGGCAACGGTGACGGGCTCGCCGAAGGGCGCGCTTCGGATGGATGGTCTCAATTCCCGCGAGACTCCGCCCCTCGGCAGGTGAAACAGCACGTCGATGACACGGGCGTCATTCTCACCGCCGGTGAGCAGGCGCTTCAACAGCGGCGCCAGTTTGGGCCCGACGCCGGCGAGCGTGGTGACCGGGGCGAACAACGGGTCAAGGGCGGGTGGGCGCAGGGACAAACATCTCTCCTTCTGCAGAAACGCGGATTTTTGTTGACGGCGGCGGCCCGCCGGGCCAAACAGTCCGGCGGGCCGGATGACAAACCGGCGGAAAACAGTATATAGCGCATTTGCCGGTGAACAAACACCCTTGAATTCTGCGGCGGTGAATTGGGGTTTGGCACGCGGGAAAGGCCGATCGCGCGGCTGCAGGCCTATGGAGTTTGACCATGAGCGGAACCACATTGAATGCCGGTGACCTGACGGCGCGACAACGTCAGATTTTGTTTCGTGCCTGGCATCGCGGCATGCGGGAAATGGACCTGCTGATGGGCGCCTTCGCCGATGCCGTTCTGACGACCATGCCTGAGGAGGAACTGGCGGAATTCGAGAAAATCCTCATGTATCCCGATGCCGATCTGTTCAAATGGTTCAAGGGCGACGAAATCATTCCCGAAGAGTATGATTCCCCGGTACTGCGCCGTTTTCTGGCTTTTCGCCTCACCTGACACGGGAAGGTTGAACCATCGATGCAGACTCCCCTGTCGCGGGCACTCGCCGCGCTGAATTCCCGCGAAAACCCGGAACTTATCCGCGTGCCCGACGGTTTCGACGCCATGGTTGTGGCCGATTTGGCCCGCGGCATGGCGCGTCAGGCCGAGACGCGACCGCTGGCGCTCACCTTCGTCGCCCGGGACGGTCAACGCCAGCAGCGGATGATCGAGGCGCTGGCCTTCACTGCGCCGGATATCGAGGCGGTGTCGTTCCCTGCCTGGGATTGCCAGCCCTATGACCGGGTGTCGCCCACCGGGGCGGTGACCGCGCAGCGCATGACGGCGCTGGCACAGTTGGTGCGGACGAGGAGCACAACCGGGCGGCCGCGGGTGCTGGTGACATCGGTCAATGCCGTCAGCCAGCGCACGCCGCCCGTCGAACGGGTGCGGCGGGAAAGTTTTTCGGCGGCGCCGGGCAATGTGGTGTCCACTGAAGCCCTGATCCAATGGCTGGAAATCAACGGCTTCCTGCGCTCGGGCACGGTGCGCGATTCCGGTGAATACGCGGTGCGCGGCGGCATCGTCGACCTGTTTCCGCCGGGCGCGCCCAATCCGGTG
This sequence comes from Methylobacteriaceae bacterium, assembly GCA_031272615.1. Lineage (GTDB taxonomy): Bacteria > Pseudomonadota > Alphaproteobacteria > Rhizobiales > Beijerinckiaceae > Hohaiivirga. The sequence continues at coordinate 6,397 of JAISTL010000079.1, forward strand.
CGGCTGGATTTCTTCGGCGACGTGCTGGAGAGCATCCGCGGCTTTGACGCCGAAAGTCAGCGTTCCGTCGGCCAGATGCGCTCTCTCAACCTGGTGCCGATGAGCGAAGTGCACCTGACTACCGAAAACATCAAGCGTTTCCGTCAGGGCTATGTGGCGCGCTTCGGCGTGCCGGGCCGGGAAGACCGTCTTTACGAGGCCATCAGTGACGGGCGGCGGTTTCCGGGGCTCGAACACTGGATGCCGCTGTTTTCGGATTCCATGGGCACGCTGTTCGATTTTACCGGTGACGCGCCGCTGGTGTTCGATGCGCTTGTCGACAACGCGGTGGCCGAACGGCAGGCGCAAATCCGGGATTATTTCGACGCGCGCCAGAACGCGTTGAAACAGGCGCTGGACGGTGTTTCCCCCTATCATCCGCTGGCGCCCGAGGCGCTCTATCTGATGCCGGAGGAATGGGCCGCGGTGCTGAAGAAGCACGGGACGGCGCGCCTCTCCCCCTTCCGGGAACGGGACGGGGCGGCGGTCATCGATTGCGCGGGGCGGCGCGGACGCAGCTTCAGCGCTGAGCGCTCTCAGGAAAACATAAATGTTTTCAGCGTGGTGGTGGAGCATATTCATGCGTTGATTCAAAAGGGGCTGCGGGTTGTTGTCGGCGCCTGGACGCCGGGTTCGCGGGAGCGGTTGACCCATGTGCTGGCTGACCACGGCCTGACCAACACTGAGACCGTGGGGCGGCTCGCCGACGCCCTCGCCCTCGACAAGGGCCGGGTCGGCATGGCGGTGTGGGGGCTGGAAGCCGGTTTTGAGGTGGGCGATCTGGTTCTCGTCAGCGAGCAGGACATCCTCGGCGACCGGTTGGTGCGCCAGGGGCGCAAAAACCGCCGGGCTCAGGATTTCCTCACCGAGGTGACCGGGCTGATGCCCGAGGACCTGGTGGTGCATATCGACCACGGTATCGCCCGGTTTGCCGGGCTGAAGACCATCGAGGCGCTGGGCGCTCCCCATGATTGCCTGGAACTGCATTATGCCGGCGGCGACAAGCTGTTTCTGCCGGTGGAAAACATCGAGCTTTTGAGTCGCTACGGCTCGGAAGGGGCGGATGTCCAGCTCGACAAGCTGGGCGGCGCGGCTTGGCAGGCGCGCAAATCCCGCATGAAAGAGCGCCTGATGGAAATGGCGTCGGCGCTGATGAAAATCGCCGCCGAACGCATTTTGAAAGAGGCGCCGCGCATGGTGCCGCCCGACGGGCTCTATGACGAGTTTGCCGCCCGCTTCCCCTATGACGAAACCGAAGATCAGCAAAGCGCCATTGACGCGGTGCTTGACGATATGGGCAGCGGCAAACCCATGGACCGGCTGGTGTGCGGCGATGTCGGCTTCGGCAAGACGGAGGTGGCGCTGCGGGCGGCGTTCAACTGTGCCATGGCGGCGAAGCAGGTGGCGGTGGTGACGCCGACAACACTGCTGGCGCGCCAGCATTACCGCACCTTTGTCGAACGCTTTGCCGGGTTGCCTGTCCGCATCGCCCACGCCTCGCGCTTCGTGCCGGCGGCGGAACTCAAGAAGGTGAAGGAAGGACTGGCCGACGGCGGCGTGGACATCGTCATCGGCACCCACGCGTTGTTGGGGAAAAACATTCGCTTCAAGGATCTCGGCCTGGTGGTGGTGGACGAGGAACAGCATTTCGGTGTGGCGCACAAGGAGCGGCTGAAGGAACTGAGGGCGGAAGTGCATATTCTGACCCTTTCGGCGACTCCGATTCCGCGGACATTACAATTGGCTTTGACCGGCGTGCGGGAACTGTCGCTCATCGCCACTCCGCCGGTGGACCGCCTGGCGGTGCGCACCTTCGTCACGCCCTTTGACCCGTTGCCGATTCGCGAGGCGCTGCTCCGGGAGCGTTACCGCGGCGGGCAGTCGTTCTATGTGGCGCCGCGCATCGAAGACCTGGCCGGTGTTCAGCACTTTCTTGAACTGGAAGTGCCGGAGGCGAAGGTCGCCGTCGCCCACGGGCAGATGCCGGCCGGACGGCTCGACGACATCATGACCGCCTTCTATGACGGAAAATACGACATCC
>JAISTL010000216.1 GCA_031272615.1 Methylobacteriaceae bacterium
CACGACTTCAGCCTTTCGGCGGATGACCCACCGACGGGTGTCAGGTGGGGGAAGATCGGCAATTGTTAGCGGGCTCCCATCCGGCCCTATGACATACCGCGCCCGAGGGCGGAAAGATTCACTCATTGTACTCTCACACTCAATTACTCTACAGGAAAACCTTTCGATGGTCGCAGGATACCGCCGCGGGTTTAACATTCTCCTAAACGCGAATCTTTTTTTGCAATTTCCGCCCATTCAGCGTATTGGATTTCGGATTTGGTAAACAAGCGGTTGCGTTTCCGGGTCCTGCCGTTCGCCTCGACGACACCGGACGCTGGGATTTGTCATGAATTCACTGGGAATTGAACGGGAACCGGAGAAAACCCGCGTCGTCGTGGCCATGTCCGGCGGCGTGGATTCTTCTGTGGTCGCCGCTCTCCTGAAAAAGGAAGGCTATGACGTTGTCGGCATCACCCTGCAGCTTTACGACCACGGCGCCGCCGTTCACCGCAAGGGGTCGTGCTGTGCCGGGCAGGACATCTACGACGCCCGGCGCGTCGCTGACGCGATTCATATTCCCCATTATGTGCTGAACTACGAAGACCGCTTCCGCAAGGAGGTCATCGACCGCTTCGCCGAGAGCTATCTCAACGGCGAGACGCCGATTCCGTGCGTGGAGTGCAACCGCGCCATCAAGTTCCGCGACATGCTCGATACCGCCCGGGAACTGCAGGCCGATGTGCTGGCAACCGGCCATTACGTGTGCTCGCGCCGCCTGGCGGACGGGTCCTGGGGCCTGTTCCGCGCCGCCGACCCGGAGCGCGACCAGAGTTATTTTCTTTATGCGACGACTCCCGAACAACTGGCGATGCTGCGCTTCCCCCTCGGCGAAAACCGCAACAAGGAGGAAACCCGCGCCCTTGCCCGGGAACTGGGGCTTTCGGTCGCCGACAAGGCCGACAGCCAGGATATCTGTTTCGTGCCGCGCGGCCGCTACGCCGAGATTATCGAACACCTGAAGCCGGGCGCGGTGCACAAGGGCAAGATCGTCCATCTCGACGGGCGGGTGCTGGGCGAACATGACGGGGTGATCCACTTCACCGTCGGTCAGCGCCGGGGGCTCAGGGTGTCCTGCGCCGAGCCGCTCTATGTGTGCCGGCTCAACGCCGACACGGCGGAAGTGATTGTCGGACCCAAGGAAGCGTTGGGCACTCTGACCATCCCCGTCGGCGACATCTGCTGGCTCGGCCCGCAACGGCCGGAGGATATCGGCGACGAGGGGCTCGAGGTGGCGGTGCGGGTGCGCTCGACCCGCCCGCCGAAACCCGGAACCGTGCGGTTTCAAGGCCCTGACCGGTGTTGTGTTGAATTGCGGCAACCGGAAGAAGGCGTGTCTCCGGGCCAGGCCTGCGTGATTTATGACAGCACCGACAGCCGCGCCCGGGTGCTGGGCGGCGGCGTCATTCAACGGTGCGGTTTGGCGCATTGAGGCGCGCTGTTTTCCTTTCAGAAAATTAATGGGAAAGGACACGATGCCGCGGCGCCGCGGCAGGATGCGTTTACGCGCCCGGCGTCGACCGGATTTAATCTCTTGTAATACAAAGCCGTATCACGTGCGTGCCGCCCCCGGGCCGCTCCGTTGCGATGGTTTCCGGGCCGGCGCCCGTTGTCGACCTGAGAGCGTTATTCTTTGTTTTGCTGGAATTCCGCCGCCCCGCTCACTTGCGCCGCGAAAAAAAACCGGATATAGGGGAGGCCCGCAGCCGCGGGGACCTTCAACACTCCTTGTTGTCCAAACCCGGTACGAGTGATTGGATCATGATTGACAAGAGAACATCAGCGTTGATGCAAAAGGCTTACGCGCGGTGGGCGCCCATCTATGATGTGGTGTATGACAAGCTTCTGGAAGCGGCGTCCAAGGCGGTGGTCGCCCGGGCGGTGTCCACCGGGCGGGTCATTCTCGAAGCGGGAATCGGCACCGGCCTGGCACTGGAGTATTATCCCCGCACTGTCGAGATTTACGGCGTCGATCTCTCGGCCGACATGTTGAAGCGCGCCCAAGAGAAGGTCAACCGCAAGCGGCTGACCCAGGTGAAGGCGCTGCGGCAGATGGACGTGTGCAAGATGGACTTCCCGGACAACATGTTCGATGCGGTCTGCGCCCAGTTCATCATCACGCTGGTGCCGCAGCCGGAACGGGCGCTCAACGAGTTCGCCCGGGTGCTGAAACCCGGTGGCCGCATCATCCTGGCCAACCATTGGGGCGCGCCGGAAGGTCCGGTGGCGAAGATGGAAGAGGTGATCGAGCCGCTGATTGCCAAAATCGGCTGGAGCTCAACCTTCAAGACGTCCCGGGTGGAGGAGTGGGCCGAGGCCACCGGCCTGTTCGAGGTGGAAACCCTGCGCCCGGTGTTCCCCAGCGGCTTCTTCAAGGTGATGAGCCTGAGGAAATCCGTCGACGCCATGGAGTTGGAGGCCGAAGAGGCCCGCGCCATCGCCTGAACAGAGCATATTCCGCGCCTGCACCACCGGTCGACGTGTCGCACCGCCGGTTGGGCCGTCACCCACGAGCGAAGCGCGGCAATCCAGCCTTGTATCCTTGCCGCCTCCTCCGCCGTTTGGTGCGACACGTCAACCGGTGGAGTAGTGCCCGGATGCTGTTCACACACTCCTCCATAAACCCCGTAAGGGGTGACGCTCTTGGTAACCGCGGGTTTCAACCCCCGGCCGAGCGGCAGACTCGAACAACCCCGTATGGGGTTCCCCTATTGAGGCAACCCCTCACGGGGTAGGGAAA
>JAISTL010000219.1 GCA_031272615.1 Methylobacteriaceae bacterium
CCACATGGAAAAATGCAAGGCGCGCTGCGCGTAGGCAATTGCGCCTTGCCATAAAAACAGCACGATTGTGCCGGAAAGGAAGTCCTCGAGGGAACAGTCGCCGCCGACAACGAGGCAAAGCGCTTCGGGGGAGTGTTTTTTGAACTCCAGACCGCCACCGGTATGCTTGACTCTGCCCACTCGTTTCTCAACCATTCGGAAGACACGGCCTGCGGATCGTCACCGCTGACAAAATGGGCCGGTGCCGGAAGCGCCCGGAGAGCCTGGTTGACCGTGGTGGTTTTGCCGGTCTGGCGGGGGCCGGCCACGATCTGCAGGAAGCGGCGCGGCTCGGTCAAACGTTGTCTGAGTTGAGCGACAAGCCGTCTCTCGAACATCTTCGGAGGTTCTTCCATCACGTCACCCTGTCATACCGGTTACTCAATACGATTTACAAATTACTCATTACACTGAGTAATCTGCAAAAACAAAGATAAATCCCGGTTTTGACAGCCGCTCACAGGCTCTCGAAATAGTCTTCGTTCACTTTGACGATTTCAACGGTTCGGGCGACTTCGACGCCGACATGATACTTGATCATCAGTTCCACAATTCGGTTTCCGTCAATCAACGAGATGTTGGCATTCGCCGACTCCGCCAGTTTTTTCGCGCCGTCGATGAACTGGCCGGTGGTGATGATCACACCGTCCGCGACTTTATCGGCGGCAAGAGCGCCGAGAAAATCGCGAACCACTTTCTCTGTGACGGCTCCACTCCATCGCTTGGCCTGGATGTAGATGTTCCGCAATCCGAGAGCATCCTGTTTCACCAGACCGTCGATTCCCCCGTCTCCGGACTTTTTTGTTACCGCGGCGAACTCTCTTCTGCTGCCCCCATAACCCATCGCCAACAACAGGTCCACGCACAATTCCTCAAAGGCATACGGATTGTAGTCCTTCAGTTTGTTGACCAAATCGGCGGATATGTTGGCCAGGTTATTCTCGACGGCCGCATCGATCAGTTCATCGACAGACCCCGCTTCAGTCAGGTCCGTCAAATCATGGCCGCTTTCCAGCGACTGCCCGCTTCTTGTTCTCCTGCGTTCCGTGAACGACACAAATTCGCGGAATTGCTGCAGCTGTTCATTACTAAAGCCGCTTGGATACTTCTTCAGCAGTTCGAGCCCGCGCTCCGTGATTTTCCACTGGGACCTTTTCTGCGAAACCAGCGCACCGGCCTGTTTCAAGTATGACATCGCCCATCCCGCGCGATTCATATACGTGGTATCTCCTCCAGAAGGGATTCTTTCGGCCTTGTCGGATTCGGCAAGCCCCATGATATCCGCCGCCTTCTCCGCAACTTGAAGCCGGTTGTAAATGCCGCCGTCTTTCATCGCCTCGAGAACCGGCATGTAAAATTGCTGATATGCGGGCACCATCGCCATCTCCCTTCGCGCTGTCAAAGATGTCTTTTCATCGGGGACATTACGTGTTTATCAGAATCCGGTCGTCAACTTTGAAAGAGGCAACCACTGCCAGAACCGCTTACTTGATTTTTCGGTATCTGTCTCCTGATTTTATTCCATAGCGAATTGTACACCCGCGCGGAGGCACACCGGAGCGTTTCGTGCCGGGTTCTCCACTCCTCGAGAATGACGAGGACGACGACGCAAATATAGGAACCAACCGTACCGGCAACGCGAGGCGTCCGCATCGGCGCCGCCGGAACCGTCCGGTTGATTCCGCCGTTTTTCCCTCTACCGCTCCTCGGGGCGGATATTGTCCACCTGACCGTAAATGAACATGGCGTCGATGCGGCCGCCGTCGTCATACTCGAAGACATGCCATTCGTTTTCCGGAAAGTGCAGAAGCATTCCGTCGCTCAACGCCAGGCTGTACGCCAGCGCCTCCGGTTCGCCGCCCCAGCGGACCCGCCCGCGATCACTGCGGATGATATACACACATTCCTCGGCATGGCGGTGCGGCGCCATCGGTCCGTATTCCCCCGCATAGGTGCCGAACGACACGCTCATTTTCGAGCTCGTCATCGGGCTGTCTTTTCCCGTTGCCTTATAGATGATACGTCCGGGCAGCACGGTGCCCTCGAGTGCATGGGTATCCACATAATCCATTTGTCCGGCCTCCTGCCGCCGATTTCTAGTAAAATATCTGGCGGAATACGATCTCGCCTTTCTTGATGGTCATGAGCGGCACGAAGAGTCGTTTTGCCGTCGTTTCGCCACCGAACCTGTCAAACAGCCGCGTATCCTTTTCCATGACATCCAGCACCACGACATCGGCGGGCCTGCCGGCGGCCAATGACCCCGCTTCCCTCTCGATGCCGAGAATGTGCGCCGGATTATGGGTGACAGCCTTGAGAATCGCCAGTTCGTCCATGCCCGAGGCGAGCAGCGCCGCCATGGCGTGAAGAATGGAGAACCCCGGTTTGACGTAGGAACTCTCGCGGATGATGTCGGAACTGATGATATCCGGCGGGAAACCGTCGGCGAGAGCCTGACGGAAATTCTTGAATGACCAGTGAATCCGGCCGGTACAGCAATCGAAATACACTCCGCGGGCTCTGGCTTTTCTCGCGCACTCCAGAATATGCCCGTCGGCGTCGAACATCGTCTGGCCCCGGTTCTGGAAGCAGTGCACCAGAATATCCCCCGGCTGCAAACCGTTGACAATCTCCGAAATATCCAGATATGCCGGGAGATTGGCGCAATGGACATTGAGGATGCAGCGCCATCCGGCCGCCCTGACTTTTTCGGCGATGCGGACGGCTTTTTCCAAAGGCTTGATACCGTAATCCTCCAGCGTCACCGCATCCATGCGCAGTTTGAGACCCACCAGACTGTCGGCGTAATTCCGGTAAACATCGAACACCGCCGCTTCGCTGAACGCCTCGGGATCCATGTTTTCGGCATGGAGGGTATCCTGCACTCCCCAGGGTGCCGGGGTGATGAAACTCTTGACCGTGGTGAAATAACGCAACGCGTTGACCTTCTGGTACAACGGGAACGTCAGTGTTCCGGTGGAGCCGGCGTCCACGGCGGTCGTCACGCCGTTTGCCGGGCAGTGGATGTCGGCATGGACGCCGTTGCTGCCGTCATACTGCAGATGGAGATGGGCATCGATCAGGCCCGGCAGCACGTATTTTCCGGTTGCGTCAAACTCTTCGACCACAGGCCCGGAAAAGGCGTCTTTTTCGACGATGACGCCATGCTGAATATAGACGTCACCTGTGGTGACGGCATTGTGTTCGAAATCGACCAGCGTTCCGTTTCTGATGATGAACCCGCTCATGATGAACCTCTATGGATGAAGAATGAACACTCCGCGCCCCGGTCCGGCGCCTCCGGCCGGGGCGGCGGGAGACACGTTTAATTCATGAACACCAGCAACCCGGTGGAGATGGCCGGAATGAACGACGTCAAAAGCACGCAGCCGTACAGCACAATAATGAACGGCAGCGAGTTTTTGGACAGCGCCATGATACTCTGGCCGGTCACGCCGGAACTGGCGAACAGACACAGGCCGAAGGGCGGAGTCGCCTGCCCCACCGACAGGTTGAACACCACGATACACCCGAGATGCACCGGATCGATGCCGAATTTCATCGCCACCGGATAGATCAGCGGCGCGATGATCAGGATGATCGGCCCGGTATCCATCAGCATCCCCAGCACCAGCAGCATCACGTTGAGGCACAGCAGGAAGGTCGTCTTGTCATGGATGAACTGAGACAGCGCCTGATTGAAAGCCGTCGGGAAACCGTTGGCCGTCAGCACCCAGCCGAACACCGTCGCCGCCATGATCAGCAGCAGAATATTGGCGGTCCCTTCAACCGCGGTCACCATGATCCGCGCCAGGTGCCCGAAACTCAAAGACTTGTAGAAGAACGCCACAATCAAACCGTACAGCACCGCCACCGCGGCGGATTCCGTTGGTGTGAAAATGCCGGAGTAAATCCCGCCGAGGATGATCAGCGGCATCAGCAAGGCCCAGAAGGCATCCCTGGTCGCCGCCAGGGCCGTGCCGAGGTCGAATCTGTCGGCCTTCGGCAGGTTATGGCGTTTCGCGTAATAGTAGGCGTAGAGGCACATGGCCACACCGCCGAGAACACCGGGGCCGATACCGGAAATGAGCAGTTTCGAGATGGACGTGTTGACGGTGCTGCCGTAAACGACAAACACGATACTCGGCGGAATGACGATGCCCAGAGTTCCGCCCACGGTGGGCAGGGCCGCGGCATACCCCTTCGGATATCCGGCCTTGATCAGTTCCGGATACAACATGGAACCGATGGCGACAACCGTGGCGACATTGGAACCGCACAGCGCCGCAAAGAACATGCAGGCGATGAGCACCACAATGGACAGACCGCCCGTCATATGCCCGAACCATGCCTTGGCGAAGGCCACGAGCCGCTTGGAAATGCCGCCGTGCTGCATAATCGCGCCGGCGAGAAGAAAAAAGAAGATTGCCAGAAAAACGTATTTCTCGCCCCCGGTGAACATGCGCTGGGCGAAAAAGGTCAACGGCACCGTTCCCATGGCGAACGCCGCGCACAAACAGGAAAGCATCATCGCCCAGATAAACGGCACTCCGATGATCAGCGCCACGGCGAACACAAGAAACAGAATGCTGACGGGACTCATGATTCCAGCTCCTCCCTCATGTCCACCGTACCGGCGTCATAGAGCGCCGCCGGACCGGCCGCGTCCGGGTCCGTCGCGATACGCCGGAGCAGCACCGCCAGGCGGGAAAAGAAAATCAGGAAAAACCCGACGCTCATGAACGAGAAAACATAGAAATACGGCAGCTGAAGCGACGAAATGACCTGGGGAAATCTCGACGCGTGACGCACGAACAGGATCGAGCTGACGAAGAGAACCGCGACGGTCAGCAGACAGAGAATATCCGCGCCGATCAGCAGCTTCTTCTCCAAGCGCTTGTTGAAACCGAACACTTCGATGCGCACTTCGCCGTCCTGCTTCGTCACCAGATTCTGCCCGCAGAAGATGAGCACGATGAACAGCACGACACTCAGTTGCTCAGACCACGGAATGGAGTAGAAAAACAGATACCGCCCGGCGACCTGAGCAATGTTGATGGCGGTGATGGCAATACAAAGCAGAATGAGAATCGTCTTTTGGGCGCGGGTGAACGTGTCGTCGACTCTCCTGCAGAACTCCAGGAATTTCATTTTTCCCTCCCGGGGGCGTTGTGGCGTTGCGCCGGATAACCGGGGTTTCTCATGCGGACGGGCGCACCCCGGAAAGCCCGGGATGCGCCACACAAACAGGATGTCTACTGCCTGTAGGAATCACACAGTTCAACAAGCGGCTTCAGATCGGGATACTTGTCGTAAACCGGCCGCAATTTGGCCTGGAGCTCCTTCTTGTCCAGCGCTCTGAACTGCATGCCGTGTTTTTCGACGAGTTCGGTTTTTGCCGACTTCACCCGTTCCTCGGTGGCCAAGCGGGCGACATCGGTCGCGGCCTTGGCGGCTTCCTTGATCACCGCCTGTTGGTCCGCGTTGAGCTTGCCCCAGGTGACGGCCGAAATCGAGAACAGCGC
>JAISTL010000269.1 GCA_031272615.1 Methylobacteriaceae bacterium
GGAAACCTTTGTCAACAAGGACGCCCGCTCGGCGCTGAAACTCGGCCACGCCCGCGGCGTCGCCCTGCTGGTTCCGGCCCTTGCCGGGCTTTCCGTCGCCGAGTACGCCGCCAACCTGGTGAAGAAAACCGTCACCGGCTCCGGCCACGCCGAGAAGGTTCAGGTTCAGGCCATGATCCGCGTGCTGCTGCCGAAATCGGCGGTCAGCCAGGCCGACGCCGCCGACGCCCTTGCCGTTGCCGTCACCCACGCCCACCATCGCGGCATTCCGGAGCTGAAGGTGTAGGTTTTGGTGGACGGGGCGGACTTAGCCGCGCGGTCCACGGGTTGACATGACGCACCGCCCGTGCCGCGTCACGTCGACCGGTGGAGTGGGCGGCGAGGGTGTTCTGGTGGACACGGCGGACTTAGCCGCGTGGTCCACGGGTTGACATGACGCACCGCGTGCGCCGCGTCACCCACGAGGAACGAAGCAATCCAGACTTTTTTTACCCGTGCCGCCTGCACCGTTGGTTGATATGTCCACGGCGGCCGCCGCATCATTGCGAGCGGGAGCGAAGCAATCCAGTGTCCACCGAAGAAGGTCTGGATTGCTTCGTTCCTCGCAATGACGGCCCAACCGTCGGGGCGACAGGTCAACCGGCGGAGTGGGCGGCGAGGGTGTTCTGGTGGACACGGTGGACTTCGTGGACCAGGTGGACACGGTGGACGATGAGCCTGCAATTTTGGTTTAAACCACGGATTCAACGCAGATAATTGTCCACCCGGTCCACCCCGTCCGCCAAAACTCCCTTCTTTTGACCGGAATCCGCTTTCCCGGCGGCTTGGGCCTTGACATTCTCATATCACGACACATTTATTCAGTATATTGACCATCACATTGTCAGTCATCCGCCCCAACCGCCGGCGGATCGTGCCGCAATACTGCGCGGCGTTTCGGCGGTTTCTTTCCGGAAATGGAGCGCGGAGCAGAAAGGAGCCTGAACGCCGATGCATTTTTTACGGACGAGAATATTCAGACGGATTGACATCGGACAGCTGTTTTATCTGCCCGTGCTGGCCATGGCGCTGTGGTTCGGCTCAGGGTTGCTCGGCTCCTTCGCCATCGGCGGACACAGCTATTATGACGGGCTTGTCGCCGCGGCGCGCGCCTATTACCCGGACGCCGCGGATATCCGTGTCACGCAGCAGGGAGAGATGTATCCGCTGACGACTCTGGTGGTGGAACTGCCCCCCGACAGCTACCCCGAGGTTCCGAAACTGCCCGCCTATTGTTGTCCGCAGATCAATTCCTGCTATCCCGACGGGGTGGTGCAGTTTGAACCGAGAGAATGGTCATTCGCCTTTGAACTGGTGGGAAAAAAGCAGGTGCCGCAGGCGCAGCTGCGCATGTATTCCAGTTCCGCCGGCGCCGATGAGGTTTCCGTCAGTACAAATGCGCTGTGTGACCGGCGCATCATACATTAGCTGAAAAGGTTGATTCACAAGCGGAACAATGGCGCTGTGCCGCGGAATAAAACACGAAATTCGCATTTCATTACAGAAAAAATGTGACTTTCCGACATCGTGTTCTATATATCTGATTAAGGACTTTCCTGAACGACAAACGGATAATAAAATGGATAAGACGCAACCGATGACTGTCACCCTGCCGCCAGAGATGGCTGAACTCGTAACGGAAAAAATCGCCTCGGGCGAATACAGCAGCGTGCTTGACGTCATTTGTGAGGCGCTGTTGTCCATGGCGGGCGACGACGTTATGGTCAATCGCTGGATGGCTGATCGTGAAGACGATACGTCCGGTCTCGAGGAGGATTTCACGCTGCTTGAGAGCCATGCCGGCGTGCACATCTCCCGCGGCGCCTCTCTCGAATCCGCCGCGCGCTGGGGCTTTCTCACCAAGGCCAACGGCTGAGCCTCCCCGAAAGGGGCGCTTGCCGTCGTTCCATCCCCGGTTCGCAAAAGCCGTCATGGGGCTGCGGGCTGCGGCTGTTGCCCGCCATGTAAAATTTTATTGATATCTCCGCGCATTACCCTTAAATACCCATGAAACGGATTAACCGCATCCGCGGGCGGGCGCAGTCGCCGCCGCGGATCGCAACCATGGAGCTGTTCCCCAATGGCCTTGCCTTCGCCGCGCTGACGCGGCCGGAAGACGGGCCGCATCGCAACGAGAGAGAAAAGGATAACGTGGAATGGAAAACGGGCGCGTTTTCGGTCGCATCACCGGCCCGGTGGTGATGATCGGTTTCGGTTCGGTCGGTCGCGGGGTTTTACCGCTGATTTTACGTCATCTTCAGGTGGATACCGCCCGTTTCACCGTTCTCGACCCCTGCGACGCCCACCGGGCCGAGGCGGAAGCCCAGGGCGTTCGCTTTCTCAAGCAGGCCGTCACCGCTGAAAATTATCGCACCCTGCTGGCGCCGCTGCTCACCGGCGGCGACGGCCGGGGCTTCTGCGTCAACCTCTCGGTGGATGTCTCTTCGGTGGATGTCATGGAATTCTGCCGCTCCCTCGGCGCGCTCTACATCGACACCGTGGTCGAGCCGTGGCCGGGTTTCTATTCTTCCGCGACGCTGCCCATCGAGGCCCGCACCAATTATGCCCTGCGTGAATCCCTGCTGGCGGCCCGGCGCGCCGCTCCGGGCGGGCCCACCGCCGTCTCCTGCTGCGGCGCCAACCCGGGCATGGTGTCATGGTTCGTCAAACAGGCGCTGCTCAACCTCGCCGCCGATCTCCGCGTTTCTCCGGCCGGAGAACCCGCCGCCCGCGCCGGTTGGGCCGGGCTGATGCGCGGCCTCGGCGTCACCGGCATCCACATCGCCGAGCGCGACACCCAGGCGGCGGCCGCTCCCAAACCCATGAACACCTTTGTCAACACCTGGTCGGTGGACGGTTTCATTTCCGAGGGGCTTCAACCGGCGGAGCTGGGGTTCGGCACCCATGAGCGCCGGCTGCCGCCAAACGCCGGAGTCCACGCCGCGGGTTGCGGCGCCGCCATCTATCTGAGGCAGCCTGGCGCCGGCACCCGGGTGCGCAGTTGGACTCCCGCCTCCGCCGGGCAATACGGCTTTCTCGTCACCCACAACGAATCCATTTCCATCGCCGATTATTACACCCTGCGCGATGACGCCGGAACCGTGCTCTACCGGCCGACCTGCCACTACGCCTATCACCCGTGCGACGCCGCCGTGCTGTCGCTGCACGAGTTGATGGGCCGCGCCGGGCGGCCGCAGCCGGTGTTTCATATCCTGGATGAGAATGAAATCATCACCGGCATGGACGAGCTCGGCGTGCTGCTTTACGGCCACGCCCGCAACGCCTACTGGTACGGCTCCAGCCTGACCAACGCCGAAGCCAGAACCCTTGTGTCGCACCAGAACGCCACCGGTCTGCAGGTGAGTTCGGCGGTGCTGGCCGGCATGGTGTGGGCGCTGGAACACCCGGAGAGCGGCATTGTCGAAGCCGACGAGATGGATTTCCGCCGCTGTCTTGAAATCCAGCGTCCCTATCTCGGGCCGGTCGGCGGCGTGTACACGGACTGGACACCCCTCGCCGGACGCCCCGGCCTGTTCGCCGAGGACCTGGACCTCGAAGACCCGTGGCAGTTCCACAATGTGCTGGTGACATAACACGCTTGTCCCGCGGCCGCGAGTCGGCGCGGGCGGGCCTCGCTTCCGGCGGGAGGGGGTGCGTCAGCGCTGGAACACGCCGGCTTCGGTGACGACGCCGTCCAGAAGCCGGTCATGCCGTTCGAGCGGCACATGGGCGACGCGCTGCGTCTCGAAGGCAAGCCCCACCATGTGAACGCGTTTGGTCGCGGCGACGTCGGCCACCGCGCGGTCAAAGTAGCCGCGCCCGTAACCCAGGCGGCCGAAGGCGGAGTCAAAGGCGACCAGCGGCGCCAGAATGAGGTCCGGCGCCCGGATCTCCGCGGTGTCCGGGGGTTCGCGCAGGCCGAAGGGGCCGTCCTCCAGAGTGTCGCCGACGCGGAACACATGAAAGCTCAAGGTTTCGCCGCAAAGTCGCGGCAGCACCAGCGCCGCCCCGGTTTCGGCGATGAGCGCAAACAGCGGACGCGGGTCAACCTCGCTGCCGATGGGCCAGTAGGCGCTAACCGTGTCCGCCGGCGTGAGGCGCGTGAAAAACCCGGAGGCCGCCGTATGCGCGACGATGCGCCGCGAGGCGTCGTCACGGGCGGCGGGGGCGAGCGCGTCGCGGGCCTGGAGCGCTGCCCGGCGCAGCAATTGTTTTTCAACGGAAAGAGAAGAGTCGGCCATGAATGACCTCCGGCACACGTCAGCGACCGGCGACCTCCGGACGAGGTACAAAAACAGCGGGCCGCGGGGTCGTAGGAGAATAAAATCCCGGTGACCTACAAAAGTAGGTGGGCGCCGTGTGTCCAATTCCACGGAACTGGTCAGGGACAGCTCCCTTAGGGATCGTAAGGCCCCGGCGGTTTACTCCCGACGGGCCCTGCAGCACCGCCACCCTCTTCATAGCATATCGCGGACTGATTTACCAGTGGCGTCCTGCCGCATGTGCGCCCGGAACAGTTCCGGTGGACTGGGGTGGACACGGTGGACCTGGTGGACATGGTGGACGTTTGTCTGCCTTGGATTCCTTGAGTTTTCCCCGAATTGTGACCCGTTCATGTCCACCGTGTCCACTCCGTCCACCATGTCCACCCTCGTCCACCACATCCTATGGGGCTTATCCCTGAGTATGCCTGCGGCGAGGTCAGTTCCTCCGCGACTTCAGGGTGTCCAGGAGAGACATGGCGTCGGCATTTCCCTGCTCCGCCGCCGTTCTGTACCACTTTTCGGCTTCCGCATAATCCTGCGGTACGCCCCAACCCTTCTCATAGAGGCGCCCCAGCAAAATCTCGCCTGTGACATTTCGCTGCTCCGCGGCCTTGCGGCACCACCTGAGGGCTTCGGCATAATTCTTCGCAACCCCCTTGCCGTCGGTGTACAAGCTGCATAATCCAGCCTGACCGTTGGAATATCCGTGTTCCGCCGCCTTGCGGTACCACTTTCCGGCCTCGGCGTAGTCCTGCGGCACGCCTTGGCCCGTCTCGTTCAAGCGTCCGAAAAGGAACTCTCCGAAAACGCTTCCCAGTTCCGCGGCCTTGCGGCACCATTTCGCGGCCAACCCATTATCCTGCGGAACTCCCCGGCCTTCGGCGTACATGACGCACAAACCGGCTTCGCGGTAGTCATCGCGTTCCTCAACGTGGTCCCGCAGTGACATCGGGGTCAACAAACACAACTCCGGCCCGACCCTTGAAGGATCGGGAATCTCCGCCTTGCGATACCACTTCACGGCTTCGGCATAATCCAGCGGAACGCCGAGCCCGTTGTCGTACATTCTCCCCAGTTCGCTTTTTGCCCGGGAAACGCCGTGTGCCGCCGCTTTATGAAGCCATTTCACCGCTTCACGAAAATCCTGTTGAACACCGACGCCGTCGCGGTACATCAGGCCCAATTCAAACTTCGCGTCGCGCCAAAGGTGTTCTTTATAGATAGGCCGGACCATCTTGAAATCATCATTCTGCGCCAGCATGGCGGTCAATTGGAACGCTTCGGTTTTATTCACGGGAACGCCGTCTCCGGAGCGGACCATCCACGCCACTTCTCGCTGTGCCCGCAAATCACCGTGTTCGGCAGCCTTTCTGTACCATTTGAGCGCTTCGGTTTTGTTTCTGGAAACGCCCTGTCCATAGTAATACACGTCGGCCAATTTGAACAGGGCGTAGGCCGTCCACTGAGTGTAGGTATCCCCCTGCTTTGCCGCCATTTCGAACCACTTTTTGGCTTCGGGTTCGTTCCTGCGAACGCCGACTCCCATGAAATACATGCCGCCCAACTGGATCTGGGCGAGGGCATCCCCCATCTCTGCAGCCGATTTGTAGCGTTTGGCCGCTTCAGACAAATCTTTGGGGACGATTCCGCCGTCATAATACATGTCGCCCAGTTTGGCATGCGCCCGGGCATCGCCCCGCCCGGCAGCGGTTTCATACTGCGTCACAGCCTTGTCGAACCACGTGAACGCTTCGGTTTTATCCAAAGGAACACCCCTTCCGGACAAGTACGCCCGGCCCAAATCAATCATCGCGTCGGCATTCCCGAGGGTCGCGGCCTTCCGGTGTTGAATCGAAGCGACTTTGTACCATTTGGCGGCCTCGGCGTCGTTTTGGGGGAGGTCGTGCTTGAAGCCGAAACTTTTGCCCAGATCGGATCGGCAGACGCTTGCCGCCGGTTTGGGGCTGAGGCAATCGCCCAACCGGGTTTGCGCCTCCGCATCGCCCTCCTCGGCGTCCAGCCAAATCCGCGCGATGCCGATACCCTGTTCGGCAGCTGATTTGAGCCATTGTAACGCGGCGGTTTTATCCTGCCCTACACCCTGCCCGAAGTAATACGCAATCCCCAGCTGAAGGTGCGCATAGCCCAAACCATGTTCCGCCGCCTTTTTGTACCACGAGATCGTTTCAGCCTCGCCGTTGGAGAATCCGTAGCCCAAGCGCATCATCGCTTCGACATTCCCTTGTTCGGCCGCCTTTTGGTACCACTTGGCGGCGCCGGTCATACGGCCGTCGGTTATACGGCCGTGGTATAGTCCGACGCTGAAGTAACGGCCCAGTTCGACCTGCGCGTCCGCATCTCCCGCCTCCGCGTTCACCCAGGTCTGCGCCTCGGCATCTCCTTGCTCCGCCGCCATTTTGAACCACCTGGCCGCTTCGGCCTTATCAACGGGAACGCCTGTGCCAAAGGTATACATCTTGCCAAGCTCAAGCTGTGCACGGGTAAAACCATTCTCCGCCGCCTTTTGGTACCACTTGAGCGCCGCGGCTTTATCCTCCCCCCAGCACATGTTACCCAAGATCCACTGCGCCGCCGGATGATCCTGCGCGGCAGCCATTCCGTACCATTTTGCCGCTTGAAACGCTTCGGACGACATGTCTTTCCCCTTGGAACCCATGGGGTCGTAGAGAATGACGCCCAATGTGAACTGCGCCCTGACATGACCCTGTTCCGCCGCTTTTTTT
>JAISTL010000022.1 GCA_031272615.1 Methylobacteriaceae bacterium
ACGACGAGCATGCCCATCATGGCGGGACGCCTCATGAGAGCCCGCTGACCATGCTCATTCCACTGGCTGTCCTAGCGGTCGGCGCCCTGATTGCCGGCTTCTGGTATCAGGGTTCCTTCATTGGCGAAGAATACGGGGGCTTCTGGAAGAGTTCGATATTCACGGCGGAAAGCAACAAGATTCTTCATGAGATTCACGAAGCGCCGCTCATCGTGAAGTTTTCGCCCTTCGTCATGATGGTGCTGGGCTTTGCCCTGGCGTTGTGGATGTATGTGCTGGATACCAGCGTACCCGGCAAGCTGGCAGCCATGTTCCCGCGGCTGTACCGGTTCCTGCTCAACAAGTGGTATTTCGATGAGCTGTATGACCTGGTTTTGATACGCCCGGCCAAGTGTATCGGACGCTTCTTCTGGAAGGGAATTGACGGCGCGGTGATCGACGGTCTCGGTCCCGATGGAATTTCGGCTCGTACCATGGATTTGGGGCGGGTGGCCTCCAAACTGCAAACCGGGTACATTTACCACTATGCCTTCGTGATGCTGATCGGCGTCGCGGCACTCTTATCGTGGTATGTCGGTGGACATATCATCGGGATTATCGGAGTTATTTTTGGAGGAGGGCATTGATGCTTGGGTTCCACATTTTATCCGGGCTGCTGATTCTTCCTCTGATTGGTGCAGCCTTTATCCTGTGCCTGCGCGGCGATGGAAACAAGGTTCACTCCAATGCCCGTTATGCCGCCCTGGCAACCACTCTTGTCACCTTTTTGCTGTCCGTGGCCGCCTGGTTCATGTTTGACCCGGCCAGCGCCGATTTTCAGCTGGTCGAGCAGAAGGTGTGGATATCCGAGTCCATCCGGTTCAAACTGGGGGTTGACGGTTTCTCCATTCCCTTTGTTCTCTTGACCACTTTCCTGATGCCGATTTGCGTCGCCGCTTCCTGGCATATCGAAAAGCAGGTCAAGGCTTATTTCGCGTGTTTCCTCGTTCTTGAAACCACGCTGATCGGTGTGTTCGTCGCCCTTGACCTGGTGCTGTTCTACGTGTTCTTCGAGGCCGGCCTCATCCCGATGTTCCTCATCATCGGCGTCTGGGGCGGCAAGCGACGCATTTACGCGGCCTTCAAGTTCTTCCTGTACACGCTTCTCGGTTCGCTGTTCATGCTGCTGGCCGCCATCGCCATGTATTGGGAAGCGGGGACAACGGATATCCCGACACTGCTGCAACACCGCTTCCCGGTGGAGATGCAGAAATGGCTGTGGCTTGCCTTCCTTGCGTCCTTTGCGGTGAAAATGCCGATGTGGCCGGTTCACACCTGGTTGCCTGACGCGCATGTCGAGGCGCCGACCGCCGGTTCCGTCATCCTTGCCGGCGTTCTGCTGAAGATGGGCGGTTACGGCTTCATCCGCTTCTCGATTCCGATGTTCCCGGACGCTTCGGTCTATTTCACGCCGCTGATCATGGGGTTGTCGCTGGTCGCCATCATCTACACCTCTCTGGTGGCCCTGATGCAGGAGGATATGAAGAAGCTGGTTGCCTATTCATCCGTCGCGCACATGGGGTTCGTGACCATGGGGTTGTTCTCGCTGACGCAGCAGGGCATCCAGGGCGCCATGTTCCAGATGGTCTCCCATGGCCTTGTCTCCGGCGCACTGTTCCTTTGCGTCGGTGTGGTCTACGACCGTATGCACACCCGGGAAATCGCCGCTTTCGGCGGCATCGTCAACCGAATGCCGAACTACGCCGTGGTGTTCATGATGTTCACCCTCGCCAATGTCGGGTTACCCGGAACCTCCGGGTTTATCGGGGAATTCCTGACGATTGTCGGGACATTCCTCCAGTTTCCGCGGGTGGCGTTCTGCGCCGCCATCGGTGTCATCCTGTCGGCGGCTTACGCCTTGTGGCTTTATCGACGGGTCATGTACGGCCCGTTGGTCAAGCCTGAACTGATGTCGCTGAGCGACCTGACGCGGCGGGAACTGGCGGTGTTTGTTCCGTTGGTTCTGCTTGTTGTCTATTACGGCGTCCAGCCCGATTCGATCCTGAACAGTTTCCAGGTCGCGACCAGCAAGTTGCTGGAAAGCCTCCCGAATGTTCAAACCGCCATGCTTACCCTCCAGTGAGGCCCGTAAACAATGTCCGAGATTAATGCCTTCATAGCATTCCCCGAGATAATTCTTGTGATTGGTGTGCTGATCTTGATTGTATTCGGCGCTTTGCGGAAAGGGCAGGCTACGGAGACGGTCAACCTGTTTTCCTTGATTGTTCTCGCCGGAGCGTTCATTGCCGTCATCCTCATGCCCTCGGGCGCCGGGTTCGGCGGGTTGATGGTCGTCGACAGTTTCGCCAAAATCATGAAAGCGCTGGCGTTGATCGCCGCCGCCGCGACCATTGCCATGTCGCGGGATTATATGGCACGGGAAAACCTGCATCATTTCGAGTTTCCGATTCTGGTAACTCTGGCCGCCATCGGCATGATGATGATGATCTCCGCCAACAACCTGCTCGGGCTCTATCTCGGTATCGAGCTTCTCAGCCTGCCGTGCTACGTTCTGGCGGCGTTTCGGCGTGACAGCCCGCTCTCCACGGAAGCCGGAGTGAAGTATTTCGTGCTCGGCTCTCTCTCTTCCGGCATGTTGCTCTACGGCGCCTCCCTGATTTACGGGTTTTCCGGTTCGCTGCAGTTTCCGGAGATTTCCGCGGCCGTTAAATCCTTCAGCGCCGAGGGCGGCACAGCGGTTGGCCCCACCGTCGGTTTGATCACCGGGATGTGTTTCATGGCCGCCGGAACGGCGTTCAAAATCTCCGCCGTTCCGTTCCATATGTGGACTCCCGATGTGTATGAGGGCTCTCCGGCTCCCGTCACCGCTTTCTTTGCCTCAGCGCCCAAGGTTGCGGGCCTGGCGGTGGTCGTCCGGCTGTTTGTCGGCGCCTTCGGCGATGCCGTTTCCCTGTGGCAGCAAATCATCTACTTCATCTCGGTGATGTCGATGATCATCGGCGCCTTCGGTGCGTTGACCCAGTCGAATTTCAAGCGTCTGATGGCGTATTCGTCCATCGGCAATGTCGGGTACGCGCTGATTGGTCTGGTTGCCGGAACCGAAGAGGGCATTGCCGGCATGGTGGTCTACCTGGTCATTTATGTCGCCATGACCCTCGGCGCTTTCGCCTGCATTATCGCCATGCGCAACGGCGAAGAGGAGTTTGATAGCATTTATGACCTCGCCGGCTTGAGCAAAACCCATGGCGGCTGGGCTGCCGGGCTTCTTGTCGTCATGTTCTCGCTGGCGGCCATTCCGCCGCTCGGCGGTTTCTTCGGCAAGCTGATGGTATTCATGGCCGCGGTCAAGGTCCAGCTGTGGACGTTGGTCATTGTCGGTGTTCTCACCTCTGTCGTGTCAGCGTTTTATTACCTGCGGATTGTCAAGATCATGTATTTTGATGAACCGCATCAGGACTTCGAAACCATGCCGGTGACGCTGAAGGTCATACTGGCGGCATCCAATGTCGTGATTGTTCTTGGTGTCGTCTTCATGGGCTTCATTTTCGGCGCCGCGAACATGGCGGCGGGGTCTCTGTGGTAGAGTATCGCGAAATCGCCCTCGGGGCGGTGGGGTCGACCAATGACGAATGCCTGAAAGCCGCCGCGGAAGGAGACCCCGGCGGCTTGTGGCTGACGGCGGGCGAACAGACCCGGGGCAGGGGACGCGCCGGCAAGGTGTGGGCTTCCGTGCCCGGAAATCTCTATGCCAGTGTTCTCCTCGTCGACCCGTGTGAGCTCTTCTTCGCCTCCCAACTGAGTTTCGTTTCGGCGTTGGCGGTATTTGCCGCCGCGGAGACGGTGACCGGCCTGTCCTTCCCGCGCATCACCATCAAATGGCCCAATGATGTTCTGCTGGACGGCGACAAGTTTTGCGGCATATTGCTGGAATCCGCCCGGATCAGCCGGAGAAACTGTGACGCCGTGGTCATCGGCTTCGGCGTCAATATCGCCGGTGTTCCCGAAGGCCTGCCCTATGGCGCGACGGCGCTTGGCCGTTACCGGCCGGGAATAACCGCGCGCGATGTATTCACATGTTTGAGCGGGCATTTTGCCCGAACCCTGGAACTGTGGAACGGCGGCCGCTTCTCCCAAGACGGTCCGCCGCGCCGCGTGCCGGATTTCGCCGTGATCAGGCGTCAATGGTTGACATACGCGCGGGGATTGGGAGAGACAGTCACCCTGCACATGCCCAACGGCGACATCACCGGCGTGTTTGAGGGAGTGGACCAATACGGTCGCCTGGAACTGCTGAGTCCCGAACACGGCCTGTTCAAAATCAATGCCGGAGACTTATTTTTCGGCCCGCCCGCCGGCTGAAGAAAACGACGATTCTCCCCGTTCCGCCTGGTGAAAAGACGCCGTCACATGGTGAATCATGCAGCGTTTCGCCAGATTGCCGTCACGTTTCCTGATGGCGTTGATGATCTTTCCGTGCCAGATGATTCCGTGCTCGTTACCGGCTGGATATTGCCGAAGCCGCTTGATCATGTAGTCCTTCAGCAATTCAAAGATGGATTCGATCATGTATTCAAGCAGTTCGTTCCGGCTGATCCGGGCAATGGCCCGATGAAACTCGCAGTCGAGGTCGGCGCGTTTTTCCAAGTCGTTCCTGTGCAGATTCATTTGTTCGTTGATGGCTTCCAAGTCGGCAATATCGTCGTCGGTCGCATTGACCGCCGCTTCCACCGCCGACTCCGCTTCCAGTATCAAACGAACCCGCGCGATTTTCGCATCCGACACCCGGTTGAAGCGGGTTACCCGGCTGAGGGTACGGCTGATGATGGTGGCATCGGGAATGGTGGCGTAGGAGCCGTCACCCGCCCGCATGGAAACAAGCCCCCGTTCCTTGAGAATCTTCAGCGCTTCCCGTATCACGGAACGACTCACGCCGTACTGTTCCATGAGTTCGTATTCTGAAGGCAACCGGTTGTCGTCACTGTGGCGACCGAACATCACTTCTTCGAGCGAGTCGGCAATCTGCTCATACAGCGTCAGATGATTGATCTTGTCCGCGTTGATGTTCCATGACATGGTCGTTCCCGCCCCCTTGTCCGTTTCAGATCACTGCGCGCCGAAAAACAGGTTCGGGACAAACAGGGTCACCGGTGGGAAAAACGTAACCAGAATCAATACGATAAACAACGGAATCAGGAACGGCATGGTTGCTTTCGTCACCCGCTCGAACGAGACTTTTGCCACGTTGGACACCACATACAACACAACGCCGACCGGTGGCGTGATGACGCCGACCATCAGGTTCATGATCATGATCAGGCAGGCCTGGGTCTGATCCACACCCATGCCGGTCATCACCGGAATGAGAATGGGTGTCAAAATGAGGATGGCCGCCGTCGCTTCCATGAACATTCCGACGAACAACAAAAACACGTTGATGATAA
This sequence comes from Methylobacteriaceae bacterium, assembly GCA_031272615.1. Taxonomy (GTDB): domain Bacteria; phylum Pseudomonadota; class Alphaproteobacteria; order Rhizobiales; family Beijerinckiaceae; genus Hohaiivirga. Next base: position 5,442 of record JAISTL010000022.1, read on the forward strand.
TCAGCACCAGGAACTTGGAGTCGGCGACCGCCAGCAGAGCGTGGGACATGGCCTGCGGCACCTGGGCGACGGAGAGCATCCATCCGAAGATGGAAGCCGTCATCACCATTGCCAGCACAACCCCGGTGGTATCGCAGGTTGCCATGATCACCCTCGGAATCTCCCGGAAAGTGAACTCCCGGTAGACGAACAGCCCGAGGAACAGCGAATAGGCGGCGGCGACAACGGCGGCTTCAGTGGGAGTGAAAATCCCCGTGAAAATGCCTGTAAACAGGATGATCGGCGCCATGAGGGCCCAGAAAGCCTCACGGAACGCAACCCATACGGTTTTCAGCGTCGGGCGCGGCATACGCGGATAATTGCGTTTGCGGGCGTAAAACGACACCATGAGCATCAGGGACAGGCCCATGAGAACGCCGGGGACGATTCCGCCGAGAAACATGCGCCCGATGGACGCTTCCGCGGCAACGGCAAGAATGACCATCGGCAGCGACGGGGGAATAATCGGCCCGATAACCGAAGAGGCGGCGGTGATGGCGCAACTGAAATCATCGTCATACCCCGAGTCCCGCATAGCCTTGATTTCGATGCTCCCCAACCCGCCGGCGTCGGCCACCGCCGTGCCGCTCATTCCGGCAAACATCATGCTCGCCACCACGTTGGCGTGCCCCAGTCCACCGGGGAGGCGGCCGACGAGGACGTTGGCGAAGTCAAACATGCGGCGGGTCACGCCGGAATTGTTCATGACATTGCCCATGATGATGAAGAACGGCGCCGCCAGCAGCTGAAACGAGTTGGCCGCCATGGAGATTTTCTGCACCGCGGTGATGGGGTTGAACCCGCCGAGATAGATGAACACGACGGCGCATAACCCGAGGTTGGTGTACAACGGTAACCCGGTGAACAGAAGCACGACGAACATGATGAGAACGAGGGTCATGAGCGCACCTCTTCGGGCTTCCTGAAAACATCGACAAGATCCAGGATCTGATAAAAAACAATGATTGCGTTGGCGATGGGAACACTGAGATAAACAAGGCCGAAATTGATCGGCAGGGTCACCGCCATGCCGCGGCTTCCCACCTCGACCATTTTGATTCCGAACCAGACCATGAAGACGGAGAACCCTATCACCAGCAGACAGTTGAACGCTTTCAACACTTTCTGCGCCGTCGGTGGCAGGAATGTCACGAGCGCGGTGATTTGAATGTGGGTTTTGTTTCGCGTGGCGACCGTCCACCCGAGATAGCAAATCCACACAAACATCAGGCGGATGAGTTCCTCCGACCAGATGGGCGGATTGCTGAACACATAACGCATGACAACTTGGTACAGCGCTATCACGAACACCACGATAAAAGCCGACACCAGCACCCAGTCAATCACAGTTTCCATGCCTCGCTTGAGGCGTTCAACCAACGAAGACACCGAAAAACTCCTTTTTCATGGAAACCGCGGCTTCCGGGGCGGAAACAGGCAAATCAGCACCGATAAAGAAGAAAAGGGAGTTCCGGATAAACCGGAACTCCCTTTCCATGCTTCAATCTTACTTGATGTTCTGGATGAAGTCCCAGGTGTCTTTGCCCCAGGCATCGGCAAACAGCGGCACCAGATGCTTGGCGGTGACTTCGCGGAAGGAATCCACATCCGGGGTCACAATCGTTACGCCTTTCTCAGCCAGGTCTTTCTTCAGGGCCTCTTCGCTCTTCTTCACTTCTTCGTCGTTCCAGGCGATACCGGCCTTCACCGCTTCCTCGATGACTTTCTGATCCTCGGGAGAAACCTTCTTCCAGGCGTCTTCATTGATGAAAATCATGTTGGGGCAGATGATGTGATCGGTGAGGATCACATATTTCTGGACTTCGTAGAATTTCTGTCCGGCGAATGTCGTCAGCGGGTTTTCCTGCCCGTCAACGACGTTGGTCTGCAGCGACATGTACAGGTCACCGAACGGAATGGGCGTTGCCTTGGCGTTCCAGGCGTTGATCATCTCAACATAGGCTTTCACCTCGGGAACACGGATCTTCAGGCCCGCCATGTCCTTGACGCTCTTGATCTCCTTGTTGGTGGTGGTCAGCTGCCGTGTGCCGTAATAGAAGGCGCCCAGCATACGCGTGTTCTTTTTCAGGAACTCCTCGTTCAGCTTGTCCATGAACGGGCCGTTCAGGGCTTTGTTCATGTGCTCCACACTGCGATAGATATAGGGAGCTTCAGCGATACTCGCCAACGGAATCCAGCTGGCGAACTGAGCCGGGCCCTCGGAGATCATGTCGGTAATACCGGCCTGGACCCCTTCCACCAGATCCCGCGAACCGCCGAGAACGCTGTTGGGATATCCTTGAATCTCGACGTCCTTGGCCTTTTCGTTCACGTCCTTGATGATCTTCATCATCATCTGGGTGGTGACGGTGGAGTCCGCGTGCACGGAACCCCAGCGCAGAACCGTTTTGGCGTCGGCCACACCGGCAAAGGCCACGGAAGCGGCGAGAGTCAACGCGTAAAATGATACGGATAATTTCGTCATCTTTTCTCCTCCATTTTAAGATACTTATGACGTTGGGCATTATTGAGCGATATTATTACATCGTTTTCAATTTGGCGAGTACCTGGTTGCTCATGATCCTGAAATAGTCGTAGGCGGTTCCCATGGACACGAAGGTT
>JAISTL010000064.1 GCA_031272615.1 Methylobacteriaceae bacterium
GAGGGACCGCTCGGCGAGGAGCGGGATGCCGGCGGCGCCGGTCGGCCCGTCGTCGTCGCCGACATCGCCGTTAACGCGGAAGAAAATGAAGGATTCGTTACGGTTCATGAGCTCCCGGGCCTGGTCCGGATGGGCGGCCAGCCAATCGAGCAGACGTTTGAGGGTCAGGCCGCCTTTCGCTATTTCGCCCCGCTCCAGCAGAATCCGGCCGATGGAGGTGTAGGGATAGCCGTTGCGTCCGGCAAACGCGACGCGCAGTATGGCGCCGTCAACAAGACGAATCCGGGCCGAGCCCTGCACATGAATGATGAAGGCCTGTCCGGGCTCTTTGAGATAAACCAGCGGCCGCGTCAGCCCGGCCAGCGCGCCGGATTCAATCTCTGCCCGGGGGGGAAGCGGCTGAAGCTGTTCGGTTCCCCCGGCGTCGATGACGCGGCGGCGTGCGGGAAAACCCGGCGCCGGCGGGTTGCCGGGGGGCGGCACATAGCCCGCCGGCAGGGACAGGAGCGGCGCCGTGAAGTCGGCGGTCGGTTCCAGAGACCCGGCAAACTCCGGCTCGTAATATCCGGTGAGAAATCCCCTGCCGGCGCGCTCGGGAGTGCCGCGCACCTCGTAGGGAACGAAATGATCCTCGAAGAACAGGCGCGCCGACGGTGAGTCGGCTTCACCTGCGGCAGGGCAGAGAGCAACAAGCGCCTGATGCTGGGCCTTCAGCGCGTCGGATACCGGGGCATCGGGGTGCGAAGCGCAGAACCGCCGGAACAGGCTCCGTACAGCGCCGTGATCGTCGTCGTTCCATCCGGCGAGGGAGGCGAAGGACACCGCCTGGCCTTCGGGAAGACCGGGGGTGCAACCGGACACGCCGCTTCCCAACAGGCAGGCGAGCGCGCTCATCATCAAGATTCTCCTGAAAGCATGTGACAGACTGGGTTCCTTCCCGGCGCGCCTGCGTTACGTTTGTCCGCCCTCCTGGGTGTCAACGAGAATCCAGTTCGGGTCGCGCCGGCCCAACGTGCGGGAGAACGTCCAGATATCGAACACTTCAACGATGGAGTTGGGATCGCCGTCAACGACGTGCCCCTGGCTGTCGCGGGTGGACGTAATCATTTTGGAGGCAAAGGATACGGTGATGAAAGCGGTGCGCTCCCGCACCTCCACTTTGGTGATATCGGCCTTGTCGATGGACACGAAGGTGGTGCTGACCTGTTCGTCCATCGCTTCGCGTTGCTTCAGCGCCTGGTCGAAACTGGCGTAGACATCCCGGGAAAGGTATTCCTGCAGGGTTTCCCGATCTCCCTTGGCGAAGGCGGTGACGAGAAGTTCATAGGCGGAGCGGGCGCCTTCCAGGAATTCCTCCGCGTCGAATTTCGAGTCGATCCCGGCAATGGCATTGAGCCCGGCTTCCTGTTCGGAGCCTTCCGCGACCAACCCGGCCCAGCGACCGCCGCCGGAAGGGGTGTCAGCGGCGTCGGCATCGGGGAGAGGGAGACGTTCCACCGGCGGGCGTGGTTCCCGTGATTCCAGGGGCGGGCGTTCCTCACCGGTGGTCTCACCGAGAACGGACCAGAGTTTCCACGCTACGAATACCGTCAAGGCGACGAAAATCAGGGTTTTGACATCCATAACCGATCCATGGGGCGGTAACGCCGCGCATCACCAAACACATTATTCCTGCGGCTGACTGCGCGGGTTAAAACATGCGCATCGGGTCGTGACACAAAAAACCCGTTGCGCTTCGGGCATCAAACTTATAGATAAGTCCGCCTGATAATATAAGTTGTTCTTTTCGGCTTAACAACCCCTATTTTTCAGCGATAACCGCGAATCCGCCGGAAGCGGCTGCACGCCGGTCAAGAGGGTGCGGCCCACGGAGCCAAGTGAGGGAGAGGTTTTATGAACGGGGAAATCGAAACGGATGTCGTCATCATCGGCGCCGGTCCTGTCGGTCTGTTTGCGGTATTTGAGCTCGGTCTGCTGGATATCAAAGCCCATCTCATCGACATTCTGCCGAAAATCGGCGGCCAATGCGCCGAACTCTATCCTGAGAAGCCGATTTACGACATTCCCGGGTATCCCGTCATCAACGGCCGCACGCTCACCGACCAGCTGCTCAAGCAGATTGAGCCCTTCGGGCCGGTGTTTCACCTGGAACAGATGGCAATAGGCGTGGACTCGCTCGGTTCCGACGAGGCGCCGCGGTTTCGCGTCACCACCGACACCGGCGCGGCCTATCAGTGCGCGTCGGTGATCATCGCGGCGGGGGGCGGGTCGTTCCAGCCCAAGCGCCCGAGCATTCCCGACATCCGCGCCTATGAGGGCGACGGGGTTCAATACGCCGTGCGCCGGCGCGAGGACTTCCGCGACAGAGACGTGGTCATCGCCGGGGGCGGCGATTCGGCGCTGGATTGGGCGATTGACCTTTTCCCGATTGTCCGCTCCATGACGCTGGTGCACCGGCGCCGGGGCTTCTCCGCCACGCCGCACAGCGTGGAAAAACTCAACGCGTTGATTGACGAAGGCAAAATCCGCTTCGAATTGGGGCAGGTGGCGCGCCTCTCCGGCCCGGCGCCCAGGCTCGAAGCCGTCACCATCCAGCACGACGAGGGTGAAAGCACGCTGGCCTGTGACATCCTGCTGCCGTTCTTCGGGTTGACCATGGAAATCGGCCCCTTCGGCGAATGGGGGCTGGAATTGCACGACAAGCAGATTGTCGTCGACACGGAAAAGTTTGAAACCAGCCGCAAAGGCATTTTCGCCATCGGCGATATCGGCTGGTATCCCGGCAAGCTGAAGCTCATCCTCTGCGGGTTCCACGAGGCGGCGCTGGCAGCCCAGAAAATCCACCACTATGTCTACCCGGACAAGCGCCTGCTGTTCCAGTACACCACGTCCTCCACCAGCCTGCAGAAGAAACTGGGCGTGAAGTAGGGCTAAGCGCCGGGCAGGATCGCGGATTCCGCCGGGCGCGCCAAATCCGCGGCGCCGCTCGAGCCTTCCGCTCACCCGGCGGCGCCTTCCTCAGAACAGGGGATGGTCCTTCGAAATCTCCCCGTCGTCGTCGACCCAGAGTTCCCTCAGCGTCAGCAGCTTCGCCCAGCTCCACAACGGTGTTCCGTCATCCTCCGGCGGCAGCTTCGTCAGCTCCAAGGTGTGAATCTCGAACAAATCCGTGAGACTGGTTGCATTTTTGGGATTCTCCAGCCGGAAGCACTGATGGTAGTCCTTGTTCTCGGGGAACATGTCGATATCGTTGATGCCGATGAAAATGCACTTCGGCAGTTTCCCACTCTCATTGGGGCGTTGCCGCGAGGCGCGCAGGGTGAAATTCATGAAATTCTCGCGCATGTCAGTGATGGGGCACGACATGATTTCGAGATAGATCATCTGCCCCGAGGGCCGCGTGATCTCAAAAACGAGAGTCGGCCCGTCTTCAGCCGGGAACCGGTGCGGCTTTATCCGCTTGAAGGCCGCGAACTCCTCGGCGGGCATGTCCAGCACCGCTTTCAAAAAGGCCTTGAAAATATCACGGTTTTCTTCAGGGCCGAACAGAAACTGAAAAATGACGTGCGATTTGGCGGGCAGCAAGTCGACTAAATGAGGCATGAAACCTCCCGGATTGGACAGGGGACACGAATGCGTAGTGTTATAGCTTAATTACCGGGAGTTGCAACCGGGAACAACGCCGGGCTGTTCGTGACGTTCATCGTCCTGATATACCTGTCGTACATAAAAATCCGATGCAGCAAAACCACCTCTTCCGGGACTGTACCCTTCAGACCCTTCCCGACAGGCTCGACGTCATCGAGTGCTTCCAGCATCCGGGCAAACGCATCAAGGTCGGTGAAATCCTCCAAAAACAGAACAAACTCTACTCCGCCCTCGGCGTCAATTCTCCTTCATCGTGATGAATCTACGGGATTGAGGATTTCAGGAGTCGCCCGGGCGCGGCGTCACCGGTGTTCTGGTGTGTTCGAAAATGTCGTGAACGCAGGCACAACAAGAGCTAAGATATTGCGTATCAAGGGAAAACTAAATCAGAACATTTCGTAAAAATCTGTTGACACGGATAATATATACGTCTATACAAAATGTATTGAGACGATAGGGCGCTCGAGTCTCTCCGTCAGCCTTCGCCGTAACAGGTCGGGCCCGATGCTCGGAGAAGGGGAGAGACGCGGGTGTTCATGAGACGTCTTGAGAGCCGGCCGGCGTGCGCCGGGCGGCCCCGGAGTGTTCTCCGGGTGTGGACAGGTTACG
>JAISTL010000082.1 GCA_031272615.1 Methylobacteriaceae bacterium
CTTCGGTGACCGGACACGGCACCAATGTCATCGCCGGGCTGGCGGTTTCCCTTGAAGCCACCGCGCTTCCGGCCGTCGTCATCGTCTTCGGCATCATCGCCACCTATTCCATCGCCGGGCTGTTCGGCATCGCCATCGCGGTGACGGCCATGCTGGCGCTGGCCGGCATGATCGTGGCGCTGGATGCCTTCGGGCCGGTGACGGACAATGCCGGCGGCATCGCCGAAATGTCCGGGCTGCCGGCGGAGGTGCGTCATTCCACCGATGCGCTCGACGCCGTCGGCAACACCACCAAGGCCGTAACCAAGGGCTATGCCATCGGTTCGGCGGGCCTCGGCGCGCTGGTGCTGTTCGCCGCCTACACGTCGGACCTCAGCTATTTCACCCAGAACTCGGCGCAATTCCCCTATTTCGAGGGCGTCAAGCCGGACTTCTCCCTCGCCAACCCGTTTGTGGTTGTCGGGTTGATCCTCGGCGGGCTGATTCCGTTCCTGTTCGGCGGCATCGCCATGACGGCGGTGGGGCGCGCGGCCGGTTCCGTGGTTGAGGAAGTGCGCCGGCAGTTCCGCGCCAAGCCGGGTATCATGGAAGGCACCGAGAAGCCGGATTACGGCGTGGCGGTGGACATGCTGACCAAGGCGGCCATCCGCGAAATGATCGTTCCGTCGCTGCTGCCGGTGCTGGCGCCGGTGGTGACCTATTTCGTCATCTACCTCATTGCCGGTAAATCCCAAGCCTTCTCGGCCGTGGGCGCCATGTTGCTCGGCGTGATCGTCACCGGTCTGTTCGTGGCGATTTCCATGACCTCCGGCGGCGGCGCCTGGGACAACGCCAAGAAGTCCTTCGAGGACGGTTTTGTCGACGCCAACGGCGAGAAGCACCTCAAAGGCTCCGAAGCGCACAAGGCGTCGGTGACGGGCGACACCGTCGGCGACCCGTACAAAGACACCGCAGGCCCGGCCGTCAACCCCGCGATCAAGATCACCAACATCATCGCCCTGATGCTGCTGGCCATCCTGGCGCACTGAGACCGGGACGTATTGACAATACGATTGCCGGGGCGCGGTCCGCCGCGCCCCGGCGTTTTTTCACGGGCGCCGCCCCATTCCCATTCCATGGTGAAACGCCTCGACCGCGGACAAAGCGACTCGCGCCGGATGCCCGGGCGCAGGGGCGTTGACGTGCTCTGAAAGAAAGTTATCCAAAAGTCTAATACGGCGAAATTATGTTAGATTGCACTGGACAAGTTTTCTTCAAGCCAATAGAAACGGTTCTTCCCTCGGGTCGTTTCCGCTGACTGCAGGAGCGGCATTTCCGGACGGGTTTTCAACAAAACCCGGCGGGGCGTCTCGCTCCCGGGCGCGGCCCGGGTGATTTTGCTTCAGCACTTTTCGGCGAAAAGTAGGATACAGGATTTTCGCGATCGGTGCTAAGCACCAACCAGATGATACGAGCAGGCGAGGGCGGTTCGGCCGCTCATTCGGCCCAAAGCGTGTCGGATTCCAACAGGAGTGAGGATCATTATGGGTTTTTCTCTGAAACTGACCACAGCCGGCTTGCTGATGAGTGCGGCTATGCTGTGCACATCCGTGGCCTACGCCCAGGATACTTTGAAAATCGCCTTTGTCGGCCCGCGGACCGGCGCGCTGACCCAATACGGCGACATGGTGAAGGAAGGCCTCGATACCGCCATTGAAGAGCTCAACGCGGCCGGCGGCATCAACGGCAAGAAGATTGAGCTGGTCGTCGAAGACGACGCCTGCGACCCGAAGCAGGGCGCCCCGACAGCCAACCGCGTCGTTTCGGCCGGTATCGGTTATGTGGTCGGCCATGTGTGCTCCGGCGCGACCATCGCCGCCGCCGACATTTATGACGAGGAGGGCGTTGTGATGATTACGCCGTCCGCCACGTCCCCGGCGCTGACCGACGACAAGAAACGTACAACGATTTTCCGCACCATCGGCCGTGACGACCAGCAGGGCCCGGCGGCGGTGGCCTACATCGTGAAGCACGGCGGCAAGAAGGTCGCGGTGCTGCACGACAAGCAGGCGTACGGTCTCGGTGTGGCCACGGGCGTCAAGGAAGGCCTGGAGAAGGCCGGTATCGCCGTTGCGCTGTTCGAGGGCATCAACGCCGGTGAAAGCGACTATTCCGCCATCGTCACCAAGATCAAGTCCGAAGGCGTCGATTACATCTATTACGGCGGCTATCATCCCGAATTCGGTCTCATCGCCCGCCAGGCCCGCGAGCGCGGAGTCGACGCCAAGATGATCTCCGATGAAGGCACGGCCAACGCCGAACTGGTGCAGATTGCCGGTCCTGCCTCCGAAGGTCTGATGATGACCGTTCCCAAGGACTTCTCCGGTGACCCGGCCAACGCCGAAGTCGTGAAGCACTTCAAGGATGCCGGTCGTGACCCCGGCGGCGCCTTCCAGCTTTCAGCCTACACCGCGGTGCTCGCCATCCGTGACGGCATTGCCAAGGCCGGCACCGAAGATCCGGTGAAGGTCGCCGAAGCGCTGCGCACCATCAAGGTGAAGAGCCCGCTCGGTGAAATCGGCTTCAACGAAAAGGGCGACCTCACGGACTTCTCCTTCGTTGTGGTGAAGGTCAACAAGGACGGCTCCAGGAGCGAGGCCGAATAAATCAACGGCTTTTTGGGTTCCGCAAAGCTTTTCCCGGAGAAAGACGGATGTCTTTCTTCCGGGAAAGGACGTTGACATGAGTGTTGCGGAAGCGGTTTTCACGCGGGGCGACCGGTCGAGAACCGCTTCAGCCGTTTGTTTTCATAAAGTACGTATCGGGAAGACGACGAATGCCCGGCTTGGCCAAATTCCTGCAGCTGTTCATCGACGGCATCAGCCTCGGCGCGCTCTACGCCATGATCGCCATCGGTTATACCATGGTCTACGGTATCATCGGCATGATCAACTTCGCCCACGGTGAAATCTACATGATCGGCGCCTATGTGGGGATGCTGCTGATCACTTATCTGGCCGGAGCGGCCTTCGGCATGACCCTGCCCATCGTTCTGGCGCTGGCGTTGCTGCTCTCGGTGTTCATCACCTCCATCTACGGTTATGTGGTGGAACGCATCGCCTACCGGCCGCTGCGCTCCAGCCAGCGCCTGATTCCGCTGATTTCCGCCATCGGCGTCTCCTTCTTCCTGCAGAATTTCGTCGCCATCGGCCAATCGGCCAAGACGCTCAATGTGATGCGTCTCACTCCCGGCGGCTCGGTGTTCCAGTTCGCCGACGGGTCGTCGTTCCAGTTTGACTACGCCAAGATGCTGATTGTCGGCGTCACCATCATCATGATGACGGCGCTGACGCTCTACATCAAATACTCCCGCATGGGCCGGGCGTGCCGCGCCTGCGCGCAGGACCTCAAGATGGCGGCGCTGCTCGGCGTGGACATCAACCGGGTGATTTCGTTCACCTTCGTCCTCGGCGCCGGTCTGGCGGCGGTGGGCGGCGTGCTGATTACCAATTCCACCGGCATTCTCAACCCGTTCATCGGCTTTCTCTTCGGTTTGAAGGCGTTTGTCGCGGCGGTGCTCGGCGGCATCGGCTCCAGTCCCGGCGCCATGGCCGGCGGGGTGTTTCTGGGAGTCGTTGAGTCGATGACGTCGGGCTATATCAGTTCGGATTACAAGGACGCCATCGCCTTCGGCCTGCTGATCGCAATCCTGCTGATCCGGCCGACCGGGCTGCTCGGCCGCGCGCAAGTGGATAAAGTGTGATGTTTTTCAATATCAAAGAAGCGATTTTATCGGCGATACTGGCGGGCATCCTGATTTTCCCGGTGTTCGGGTGGCGGCTGTTCAAGAGCGGCGGGCAGTTTGAAACCCGTTTCGAGCCCGCGAACATTCTGCTCACCATGGGCGTGGTGTTCGCCATCTTCCTGTGCCGGCCGTTGTGGAGCCAGATGCTCAAGGTGATGCCGAAGTTCCGCTCGCTGGAACTGGACGACGAGCAGCAGGGCAGGGTCATCCGCTGGTTCTTTATCGCCGCGTTTCTTTTTCCGGTGTTGATGATCCTACAGCGCGTCACGTGGCCAGGGCGGGATTACCGCGTGGTCATCGACGTCTCCAGCATCGCGCTGACCTACGTGATTCTGGGCCTCAGCCTCAACATCATCGTCGGCTATGCCGGGTTGCTCAACCTGGGGCATGTGGCGTTCTACGGCATCGGCGGCTATGTGTTCGGCTGCCTGTTCAAGTTTTTCGGCTGGGGGTTCTGGTCCAGCCTTCCGGTGGCCGTGTTCGCCGCCGGATTGGCCGGGTTCCTGGTCAGTCTGCCGCTGCTGCGGTTGCGGGGGGACTATCTGGCCATTGTGACGCTGGCGTTCGCCGAAATCCTGCGCCAGGTGTTCAACAACGAGGTGCCGCTGTTCGGCGGGCCCGACGGCATTGCCGGTTTGCCCAAACCGGCGGTGATGGGGTTCGAGATGCTGCGGCGCGGCGACGACACCTTCCATTCGCTGCTGGGGTTGACCTATGACAGCCGCCACATGGTGATTTGGCTGTATTTCATCGTTCTGGCGCTGACGCTGGTCACCTATCTGGTGTCGCAGCGCCTGTTGAAAATGCCGCTGGGGCGCGCTCTCGAAGCGCTGCGCGAAGATGAAATCGCCTGTCAGTCCCTCGGGATCAATCCGGCGCCGGTGAAAATCTGGGCGTTTACCATCGGCTCGGCGATGGCCGGCGCGGCGGGGGCGTTCTTCGCCACCCGCAACACCATGATCAACCCGGACTGCTTCCAGTTTCTCGAGTCGATCATGATTCTGGTCGCCGTGGTGCTGGGCGGTATGGGGTCCAATCTCGGGGTCATCATCGGCTCCATCGTCATCGTCATGATTCAGGAATACGGCCGGGATCTTGCCGAATACCGCATGCTGGTGTTCGGCGTGCTGCTGGTGGTGATGATGCTGTGGAAACCGCAGGGGTTCCTGCCGGCCAAGCGCAAAAGCGTGGAGTTGCCGTCATGACCTCTCCGATGCTCAACGTTTCCTCGCTCTCCATCAGTTTCGGCGGTCTGCTGGCGGTCGACAACGTCGATTTGCAGGTGGAAACCGGTGAAATCGTCTCGATTATCGGGCCCAACGGCGCCGGGAAAACCACGGTGTTCAACTGCATCTGCGGGTTTTACAAGCCGACGACCGGAATTGTCTCGTTCCAGCGGGAGGATATCACCGGAATGCCCTGTTATAAAACCGCGCGGCGGGGCATGGTGCGGACCTTTCAGAACATCCGTCTGTTCAAGGGGTTGACGGCGCTGGAAAACCTGTTGATTGCCCAGCACCAGCACCTCAACACAGGGTTTTTCGCCGGGTTGTTTTCGCTTCCGTCATTCCGGCGCTCGGAGCGTGAGGCCATTGACAAGGCGGTGTTCTGGCTGGACTATATGGGTTTGAAAGACCTCGCCAACCGCGAGGCGGGAACGCTGCCCTACGGCACCCAGCGGCGGCTCGAGATCGCCCGGTGCATGATCACCGAGCCGCGCCTGCTGATGCTGGATGAGCCGGCCGCCGGCCTCAACCCCCAGGAAAAACAGGAGTTGCAGACGCTGATCAAGGATTTGCGGACCAGCCACGATGTGTCGGTGTTGTTGATCGAACACGACATGCGCTTGGTGATGAGCACCGCCGAGCGGATATTGGTGATGGAGCACGGCAAAACGATTGCCACCGGAACGCCGGAGGAAATCCGCCGCAATGAACGCGTCATCAAGGCCTATCTGGGAGAGGAGTGACCATGCTGCTCCGTCTGGACAAAGTGTATACCCGTTACGGGGCGATTGAGGCGTTGCACGGCGTTTCCGTGTCGGTGAACGAGGGCGAGATTGTCACGCTCATCGGGGCGAACGGCGCGGGGAAAAGCACGCTGCTGATGACGATTTGCGGCAGCCCGGAGGCCAGCAGCGGGCGTATCGAGTTCGAGGGCGTCGATATCACCCACGGGCGCACCAGCGATATCATGCGCATGGGCTTGGCCATCTCCCCCGAGGGGCGGCGGGTGTTCACCGAGCTGACGGTGGAGGAAAACCTCAAGATGGGCGCCTTTTTTGCCGAAAAGGATGACCTCGAACACCGGCTGAACCATGTCTATTCGCTGTTTCCGCGGCTCAAGGAGAGGCAGAACCAGCGCGGCGCCACCATGTCCGGCGGCGAGCAGCAGATGCTGTCCATCGGGCGGGCGCTGATGTCCAAGCCGCGCCTGATGCTGCTGGATGAACCGACTCTCGGCTTGGCGCCGCTGATTATCGGCCAGATTTTCTCCATCATCCGCCGCATCCGTGAGGAGGGGGTGACGGTGTTTCTGGTGGAGCAGAACGCCCAGAAGGCCCTGCAGATTGCCGACCGCGCCTATGTGCTGGAAAACGGTTCGGTGGTGCTGTCGGATACCGGCGCCAACCTGCTGAAGAACGAGGAAGTGAAGAAGGCCTATCTCGGCGGGTAGAGCGTTTGCGTGGGCGAACGCGGGTGTTTGCCCGGTCGGGTCGGCGGCGGGCGAGGTTTATGCGATGATTCAGTTGCTTGCGATAATCAATTGTTATCGTTGCTTTTTCCTGAGGTGGGCGGTTTCGCCATGCGCTTGCCCCAGAAGCGGTAGTGCGTGAGGGAGGTCCATTCCGCCAGTTTCACATACCACGGATGCTTCAGCAGACGGTGACGCAACCTGTAGGCGCCGGTGAGCAGCGCGAGGGTGACCGCGGCGACGACAAGGGTGTTCATCAGCCCCGAATCCCCTCCGCCGGGCAGGAAGGCCGAAAGCAGGCCCGCAACCGGCAGGGCAAGCAGCGTCAGTGTGATGATGAAGCCGTGGCCGATATCGATCGCCTGCTCGGGGCAGCCGTTCATGCATTTCATGCAGCTTTCGCAGTTCAGCGTCCAATAGGGCCGGCCGCCATCGTCGCGGATGGCGTCGACGGGGCAGCGGCTGATGCAGATGCCGCAGTTGTCACAGCCCGATGAGGCGTAGAACTGCTTGGCCAGCCAGAAACGGCCGATACAGTAATAGGCCAGGGCCACGGGGGCGATAAAGATATCCTGGATGATGTCACGACGGGCGATAAAGAGCGGTCGGCCGGAAAACAGCTTTCCGGCGTATTGTGCCAACCGTTCGCGGTTGCGGTTGTGGATGAACTGCACCTTTTCGGGGGCGGGAACCGGATGCAGGATGAACCAGTTGGAGGGCATGTCGAAGGGAACGGCGCCGACGACATGGTATCCCTTGAGCCGCAGCCGCAGATGGGCGAACATGAAGGCCACACCGGTCAGGCCCGGTGTGACATGGTTGCCCACCTTGAAGCCGCCGCGGGTGTTCATCAGCAGCACGTCATTGGCGCCGGGGGGAAATCGGCTTATGAAGTTCAGGGTAATCGGCGGAAAGTTGAAGCCGTGAACCGGAGAGATGAACACGATGAGCGCCCCGGAGAGGTCCACCGTGGCGGGATTGGTGTTGATCATGGAGTGGATGATGGCGGGAACGCCTTTTGCCCGGGCGAATTCCGCCAGCCACAAGGCGACCCGCTTGGAATTGCCCGTTCCGGAAAAATAGAAGATGACCAGCCGCCGGGGAACGTTCATCCCGATACTCCGGTGAGTTCTTGTTCCGACGTTAGCACGGCGCCCGGAAACAGGCAAATCAACCGGGCTGCCCTTCCGCCGGGACGGCGCCGTCGGCGGCCCACTTTTCCAGCACATCGACCAGCGGTGGGGCGAGACGGACAAAAACCTGCCGGCGGATGGCGTCGGGGATACCGTAAGCGGCTTCGGCGATGGAGCCGGTGATGGCGGCAAGCGTGTCGGAATCGCCGCCGATGGAGACGGCGTTACGCAGCGCATCCTCAAAATCCGTGCTCTCGAGAAAGGCGATGACCGCCGGCGGCACGGTGCCCCTGCAGCTGACGTCAAACATGTACCAGGGGCGGATACTGTCGAGGGTCGGGCTCAGGTCATAGTTGAACCGCTGCTCGATATATGCCCGGATGCCTTGTTTGGGTTCAAGCCGCCGGGCGAGAAATATGGCGGCGGTGACCGCCTGCGCCCCGGCAACAGCCTCGGGATGATTGTGGGTGACGGCGGCGGTGACGGCGGCGCAGGCTTCCACTTCCTCAAGGGTCTTCAGGCGTCGCCACCAGCCCACCGGCGAAACACGCATGGCGGAACCATTGCCCCAGCTGTTGTACGGCTCCCGGTTTTCCGAAAACAACCAGTGTTTGAAGCGGCCGCCGTAACCGGCGCGGGGAAACATGCGCCCGAACAGCTTCATGGAATTGACCATATCCCTGGCGCTGCCGCCTTTCAGCAGCGCGTCGGCGACGGCGACAGTCATCACCGTATCGTCGGTGAAGTGGGATTTGCTGTTGAACAGCGGGAAAGCTTTGCTCTTGATATTGTGCCACTCATAGACGGAGCCGACAATATCACCGATGACGGCGCCCAACATCAGCGCCTCCTTTCACTTCCCGGCATCACCGGCTCCGGCGAACCGCGAGGCCCGCCGGTTGGCGCGACGATGCGAAAACCCGCCTTCGCTCAGTATTTGCGCAGCAGGCAGACCAGACGCCCCTGGATGGCGACGCGGTCCGGCCCGAGGACGCGGGTTTCATAGGCCTGGTTGGCGGCTTCCAGGGCAATGGACGAACCGCGGCGGCGCAGACGCTTCAGCGTGGCTTCCTCGTCGTCGATGAGAGCGACGATGATGTCACCGGTATCGGCGGATTCCTGGCGGCGGATCACCGCCATGTCACCGTCGAGAATGCCCGCTTCGATCATGGAATCGCCGTGGACCTCGAGGGCGAAATGCTCTCCCGGAGGCAGGAAATCCACCGGCACGGGAATGGACCCGGTTTGGTGCTGGATGGCGGAGACCGGCGTTCCCGCGGCTATGCGCCCCATCACCGGAATGTCATTGGAGGTGTCCCGCGATTGCGGTTGGCGGCTGCGCGCACTGATGCCGCTGGTTACACCGCCCGGGAACGGGCCGGGGAAAACACCCGGCGGATAGGGCGAGCGCTGGGCATGGGCGAGATCGGCCGGCAGTTTGATAACCTCCATGGCCCGCGCCCGGTTGGGCATACGGCGGATGAACCCGCGTTCCTCCAGGGCGGTGACCAGACGATGAATGCCGGATTTGGATTTCAGGCCCAGCTTTTCCTTCATTTCGTCATAGGAAGGGGGAACCCCGTCGGAATACAGGCGCTCCTGAATGAATCGCAACAGTTCCCTCTGTTTTGGCGTCAACATGGAAAGACCTCTCGTTATTCTGACCACCAAACGATTACGGGAAGCGGCGGGTGGTTGAACTGCACCGCTTTCGAATGATGAACTTCCGGGACAAATGTTCCCGCAGACGGTGATGCGCGCTCAACAGGAGTACACAGCGCAGCTTTTGAGAGAACCGGCGGATACCGGGGGAGCAAAACCTGCCGTTTGTTCCTGTTTTCGCGGTCATTTCACCGCTCTTACACACATAAAACGCATATCAAAAACAAATTCTGAACATTATATAAATGTTCATCGTGCGTTCTGCAAGCGAAAAATGGGGCCGCAAACGCATTTTGACATGTTTTGTATGTCTTCGGGCGTGAACAGAACGGATATCGAAACCGCCGGCGCGTCGCGGGAACGGTGATAACGTGAGAAGGGCGCACGTCCGGGCGGTTTATCGGTGGATTCGCGCCCAAGGCGGTGTATAAGCGCCAGGCGGCCCTCCCGGCGGCGACTTGACAAGGTGAGTCGCTCCAGCCCGGCGCTGCGCCAACGCCCGCGGAAAGTGGAACATCGCAGGCACAACCGGGTCTATCACGATGCTGAACGCTCTTCTGCCGCCTGATGTCTCCATGGGTTTCGCCATGGTTCTGGTCGTCACCAGCTTTTTCACCTCGGCGATCACCGCCGCCTTCGGCCTGGGCGGTGGGGTCGCGCTGCTGGCGGTGATGGGAATGGGGCTGCCGTCAACCAGCCTTGTTCCGGTTCATGGAGTTGTGCAGTTCGGTTCCAATTTCGGCCGGATGTTCGTTCAACGCCTGCATATCGTCCGGCCGCTGGTCGGATGGTTCATCATCGGCGCCGTTATCGGCACCCTCATCGGCACGCCTTTTGCCGCCATGTTGCCGGACAGGGTGGCGAAGGTGGCGCTGGCGCTGTTTATCCTGTGGAACACCCATCGCCGGAAGGGAAAGCAGACATCGCTCAGCCACGCCCGTTTCGTGTTCGGCGGGGTTGTGTCGAGTTTCGCGTCGATGATTGTCGGCGCCACCGGACCGCTGGTGTCGAGCCTGTTGGCGGGACGGGGACTCACCAAGCAGCCGCTGGTCGCCACCAATGCCGCGTGCATGGTGGTGCAGCATTTCCTGAAAATCGTCGCTTTCGGCGTTGTCGGCTTTGCCTATTGGGCCTGGGCGCCTCTCATCGCGGCGATGATTGTCGTCGGGTTCGCGGGGACCGTGGTCGGCAGCCGGTTGCTGGACAAGATGCCCGATCGCTCGTTCCGCACTGTATTCAAGGTGTTGATCACCCTGTTGGCGCTGCAGATTCTGTGGAACGCGGTTGCGCCGGTCCTTATTGCTTTGTGGGCTTCATGAGCGGGCGTGACCATTTCCCGGCTTGACCGCCCCCGGCGCTTGGGGGTAGAGGTTTGTCGGTGCAAGGGAAGCCGGTGGAAATCCGGCGCGGGCCCGCCGCTGTAACCGGGGATGACGGCCGTTCAACGCCAATGGTTGGAAACAACTGTGAAGGCACGGCCGGAAAAGGATCCGGGAGTCAGAAGACCTGCACCGGGGCCGTGCTTCGTTCGGCAAAGCGTTTGCGGCCCGGGAGCGCCTGTCCGCGTTCGCGGAAGAGTTCTCCGCAGCATTTCATCTCAGGCAACAGGGCGTTTGGGATCATTTCGGCTTGAAGACCGGCCGATGACGGCGGGCCTTCGCGCGGCGGGAGACTGGAATGCCCGGTGAAACCTTGTCTGTCAGGGATATGCTTGTCCACGCCGACCCGGTGGTGCAGGGGGTGATGGTGCTGCTGTTCCTGGCCTCGCTGTTCAGTTGGGCCATCATCATCGAAAAGGCCCTGCTGCTGCGGCGCGAAGCCTCGGACGCCCGGTTGTTCAACCGGCGAACCGCCCAACTCGGGCAGGGACTCGAAGCCGTTGAACTACCGGGGGTTTATCGCACGGTGGTTGACGCGGGCACGGCCGAGGCCCGTGACGGCGCCGGGGCGGAAAGCCGCGCGGATTATCGGGAACGGGTGGAACGGGCCATGCGCGCGGCGTTGGCGCAACACCTGGACGGGCTCTCCCGACGCGTCGCCTGGCTTGCCAGCATCGGGGCAACGAGTCCGTTCGTCGGGCTGTTCGGAACGGTGTGGGGCATTATGCACAGCTTTATCGGAATCGCCGGTTCCGGTGAAACGACGCTGGCGGTGGTGGCGCCCGGCATCGCCGAAGCGCTGTTTGCCACAGCGATGGGGCTTGTCGCCGCCATTCCGGCGGTGGTGGCCTACAACAAGATTTCCGGGTCGCTGAAAGATGCGCAGCGGGAAGCGCTCCACGGCATCGGCGCCGTCGGGAATCACCTGGCGAAACGGCATTTTGAAGAACTCGAAGGCAGGGGACGGGGATGATCGAGCGGGAGCAGGCGGACGAGCGCGGCGGCGCGGAGCTGATTTCCGATATCAATGTGACACCGTTTATCGACATCATGCTGGTGTTGTTGATCATTTTCATGGTGACGGCGCCGCTGATGGTGGGCGGCGTGTCGGTGAGTCTGCCGAAAATCGGCGGCGAGGCCATAACCAGACCGGAAAAGCCGGTGATTGTCAGTCTCGATGCCGACAGCCGGGTGTTCATCGACAAGCGTGAAGTGCCGGCGGAGGAGCGCGACGAACTGTTCAAAACGCTGGCGCGGCAATCGGAGAGCGGCGAAGTGTATGTGCGCGGCGACGGCGCCATTGCCTATGCCCGGGTGATGGAACTGATGGGCGAATTGGGAGACGCGGGGTTCGCGCGGGTTATTCTCGTGGCGGACCTCAAGCCGGGCGGCGGAAAATGATGTAGGGCGGGAAACGGCCGGTGGCGAAGGGTTCATCCTCACAGCAAAGGTATACATGGCCCGTGGCACTGCTGGCCGCGTCGGTGTTGCACGCCGCCGCGGCCGTCTCGGTGACCTACGGCGCCTGGGGCGTTCCGCAGGACCGGTTGACGCCGCTGGCTTCCATGGATTTCGCACAGTTTGACCCGCTCGGCGCGGCGCAAACCGAAGTGGCCCAAACCGGGGAATCACCCGAGCCTGAGCCCGAGCCCGAGCCGTCGGCCGCCGTTCCGGCGCCGACTCCGGCCCCCGACCCGGAACCGCTGCCGGCGGAAGACCCGCGCGTGATTGACGGGGCGGCGCAGGAGCCGGAAAGCGTGCCGGTTTCACCGACTCCCGAGGCGACTCCCACACCGGCGCCTGTTCCAAGCGCCACTCCCACTCCCACACCGACTCCGGACGTCACTCCGACTCCAACGCCCCTGCCGAGCGCGACGCCGACTCCGACACCCGTTTTGAGCGTGCCGCCGACATCCACACCAATTCCAACCGCGGTGACGCGCAAAGTGACTCGCGCCGCGGAAAGGGTTTCGGCGACATCGGCGAAGGGTGGGGTTGCCGGCGCGTCGGTCGGCACGGGCAAGGGCGACCCCGACGCGTACAAGGTGTACGCGGCGGAAATCCGCAACCGTATGGCCCGGTATCTCAAATATCCCTCCGAAGCGCGCTCGCGCGGGCTGGAGGGTGTGGCGACGGTGACGTTCACGGTGGAGAGTTCCGGGCGCATCGTCAACGTCCGTGTTGTCAAGGGGTCCGGTCAGCGTGTGCTCGATGACGAGGCGTCGGCGCTGATGCGACGCATTTCGCCGCTGCCGCCGATTCCCGCCGCGGTAAAACGCCCGAAACTTGTTTTCACCGTTCCAATTCGCTTCAAGCTGCGCTGACGCTTGACCGCCGGTTAACAGGGTGTTAATCGGCAGGTCTGATGTTCAGGTGTGTCGTGATTGCACGACATGAAAAGGGAACCCCGTGTGAACCGGGGGCGAGCCCATCGCTGTGAGACCGTTCCCGGCCGTTGCGCCGGGGTTTTCGCCAAGCGTGTCACTGTCCGGGCAACCGGATGGGAAGGCCGCGAAGACCGGTTGAAGCCAGAAGACCTGCCTGGGCATTCGATCTTGTGCGCTTGGGGTTTGAAGCGGCTCAGGAGTTTGTTTCAGGATAATAGGGCGTCCTGGATCCGGAGAGGATCCCGGGCGTTTTTTATTGCCGGAACGCCGGTAAGAGTCTGTTTTGGGTGACCCAGGGTGATGTCAACGTGATATTCAGGGAGTGAAGTTTATGAAACGTTTGTCAGTCTTTTCCGCCATTCTGGTCGCGGGGGCTCAGCCTTTTTGCGCGGCATCCGCCGAGGAAGCGGGGGTGCTGGATACGGTGGTGGTGACCGCCAATCGCGCCGAGGAAGCGAGGCGTGAGGTCAGCAGCAATGTGACGGTGATTTCCGGCGAGGAAATCCGCGAGTCCAGCGCGCAAAACCTTGCGGATATCCTGAACCGGAAGGGGTTCGTCGTCACCAATCAGGGAACCCAGAAAACCGTACAGATTCGAGGCATCGCCCAGCGGTCGATGGGTACCGAGATGACCTCCGAATTGCTGGTGCTGTTGAACGGCCGGCGTATCGGCGCCAACAACGTGGCGTTGATGGGCCTGGCGAATATCGACCATATCGAGATTATCCGCGGCCCCGCGGCGGTGCAGTTCGGCCCGTCGGCCATGGGCGGCGTCATCAACGTCATCACCAAACGCGGCACGGAGCAGGTGGAAGCCTCGGTTGAAACCGGCATCGGCAGTTACGGCTTGCACAAGGAGATTGTCTCCATCAGCGGGGCACAGAACGGTTTCGATTTTTCCGTCGGCCTCTCTGAGAACGGCCGGAAGGATTATCAGATTTCCGGTGGAAAAACCTGGAAACACACCGCTGTCGATTCCCTGCTGTCGGGGAATATCGATTTCGGCTACACGTTCCTCGAAAAGCACCGGATCGGCCTCAATTTCAACTATTACGGGATGCACAACGGCGAGTCTCCGGCTGACGGCTGGGCGGGAACCGGCGCCGTCGGGTTCAACTCTGACTACAACCTCTACGATCTGACCAACACCAACCTGGCGTTGACCTATGACGGCGCGACCGCGGATGACCGGTTCAAATGGAACGCGCGCTATTCCGGCGGTTCCGATGTCTCCGACGGCCGTCATTTCAGCAGTGCCTGGGGGAACAGCTCGGACAAAAATACTCTGAAAAATCAATCATTTGCCGCACAGGTCGGCTATGATGACAAAATGTTCGCGCTGACCGCCGGGCTCGATTATGTCAAATACGATTACGAGCGGCGCGGGTCATGGACCAGCGACGAAAGCCGGATGGAGGATTTCGGCGGCTATCTGTCGGCCAAGGTGAGGCTGTTCGACGAAAAACTGATTCTCTCCGCCGCCGGTCGTTTCGACACGTTCAACGTGTCGCTGGGCAGCGTCAGCAAGGAGTACACCGATCACAACCTCGCACCGTCGGTGGGTATCGCCTATCTGCCGGTGGATTGGCTGAAACTTCGGGCGCACTATGCCGAGGGCTTCCGTATGCCCGGACCCGACGAAGTGATCGGCAGCAACTATTATGTGGCGAATTACGATCTGCGGCCGGAAAAGAGCAAGACCTTCGAGGTCGGCGCCGATGTGGCGTGGAATTTCATCGATGCCGGACTCACCTTCTTCCGGACGGATTTCGAGGACAAGATCGTAGCCGTGCCGCTCGGCCTGTGGCTGTATCAGCATGAGAACGTGGACGGCGCGCGCGTTTCCGGCATTGAACTGGCTCTGAAGGCTGATCTCGGCAAGGCGTTCAACCGGGAGTTCGAGCTTTCGCCCTTCGTCAATCTCAACTATCTGACCGAGCGCAAAAACCTGGATGCCGACCTCATTTCGGCGGTGGGGAGCGATGTGCTGCCCGACACGCCGCGGACAACGGTAACCTACGGCCTGAAATTCAAGCATCCCGGCTGGGGGTTCACCGCCAACGTACAGGCGCGCTATTTCAGCGCCGTTCTCAACCGCGATTTTCGCGCCGCCAGCCCCACCTACTATCAGTATGTGGAGGGCGGCGACACCACGGTGGTGGACGTGAGCTTCGAGCAGGAGATCTATAAATACAAGGATAAGGGGGTGCTGAGCATCCGCGGCGAGGTCAACAATCTGTTTGACAACGATAACGAGTTTTATCTCGATTATCCCGAGCCGGGCCGCAACTTCTACGCGTCGCTGCGCTACAACATGAAATTCTGAAAGCCATGGGGCTTCGGGGTTTGGTGAGCGCGGTAAAGCGGAACGCATCACATCAGCCGCATCAGTTTCGGCCCTCTTTTGTCTCTGGCCGAAGAACCGGAAGACCGGGCGGGGACCCACTCTCCCCGCCCGGTCTTTCTGTGCGCAAAACGGCGGCTCTACGCGATGCTACCCCGGCGTTTCTCAGAACAGCTCGTCGTTGCGTCCGGCGCGGAACAGCGTCCACAGGAAAAACGGTCCGCCGAGCAGCGCCGTGATGATGCCGATGGGGAGTTCCGCCGGGGCGAGAAGGGTGCGGGCCGCCAGATCGCACAGGATCAGGAAGGCGCCGCCCATGAAGAACACCACCGGCAGCAACCGCCGGTGTGACCAGCCGAACAGGATGCGGCAAATCTGCGGCACCATCATGCCGACAAAGCTGATGGGCCCGGCCATGGAGACGATGGTCCCCACCATGGCCGACGCCGCGAGGAAAATGATGAGTTTGGTTTGTCCCACCCGCACGCCGCGGCTGGCGGCAATGTCCTCACCCGCGGTGAGCAGGTCGATTTCCTGCGTGATGCGCCCGATGCACAGGGCGCCGACGATGACCACAAAGGCGAGGTCCGGCAGGCGCGGAATTTCGATGCCGGAGAGCGATCCCATCAGCCAGTGCAGGATGCGCATGGAATCCTGGGTGGAGCTGAGATACTGGATGAACATCACCAGGCTGGAGAAAAAGAAATTGATGATGACGCCGGCGAGCAGCATCACCGGGGTGGAAAAACCGCCCTTGGCCCGCGTGATGAGATAAACCGTCGCTACCGAAATCAGCCCGCCGGTGAGGGCCGCGCCGATGCTGCCGAGGCTGCCGAGAACCGTCACACCGGCGCCGAGCCGGAAATAGAGCGACGCGCCGAGGGCGGCGCCGCTGGAAACGCCGAGGGTGAAGGGCGTGGCCAGCGGGTTGCGGAACAACGCCTGGAACACCATGCCGCTGACGGCGAGGCCGGCGCCGCTCAGAAACGCCAGCACCACCCGGGGCAGACGCAACCGCCAGAACAGCTCGAAGTCCGGGCTGCCGGCATCGAACAGCGCTGCCGGGGTGATGACGCTCATGCCGAAAAACGGGCTCGTCAGCGCCACAAGCACACACACAACGATGACAAATCTGACTCCGGTTACCCTCGTCATGGCGCTCTCAATCAGGCAGTACAACCGGAAGACCGGTTTTGGGATGGGTGAACGTGGTGAACCGGTGTTGAAAGGCGCGTTCCAGCACATCGTCGTCCAGCAGCTTTGCCGCCGGACCGAAAAACAGCTGACGCCCCTCCTTCAGCACCAGCGCCGAGCCGCCGACAAAAAACGGATGGTTGAGGTCATGGGTGACGG
This sequence comes from Methylobacteriaceae bacterium, assembly GCA_031272615.1. Lineage (GTDB taxonomy): Bacteria > Pseudomonadota > Alphaproteobacteria > Rhizobiales > Beijerinckiaceae > Hohaiivirga. The sequence goes on from JAISTL010000082.1 coordinate 16,737, forward strand.
TGAGGATGGTGAGCCCCTCCGTTTGGTTGAGGTCTTTCAACAGGTGGTCGAGTTCCGAAGCGTGGCGCGGATCGAGAAAAGACGC
>JAISTL010000288.1 GCA_031272615.1 Methylobacteriaceae bacterium
CGCCGATTCCCGCCACCAAACGGGCGCTGCACTGGCACCTGGGCTGGGCGTGGGGGGTGCCGGGGTCTCAGGATGTGCTGCGGCGCACCCTGGTGCTGCTGGCCGATGACGATAGCTGCGCCCCGGCGGTTGCGGCGCGGGCGGCGGTGTCCAACGGAACATCACCGGCGGCGGCGCTGCTGGTGGGGCTGGCGTGCTGGACCGGTTCTTTCAGAAATGGAGCCGCGGCGCGCATCGATGACCTCAAAACGAGAGCGCTGGAGCGCGACGCAGCGGCGGCGGTGGGGGATTATCTGCGGCGCGGTGAGCCGGCGCCCGGTTTCGGTCATCCGGGATTCCCGGGCGGTGACCCCCGGGCGGCGGCGCTTCTGGAGAGGTTTCAGCCGAACGACGTGTTCGCCCGGCTGTTGGAGGAGGGAACCGCGCTCACCGGACTGAGGCCCAACATGGACCTCACTCTTGCGGCGCTGGCCGCCTCGCTGGGGTTGCCCGACCAGGCGCCGTTCGTGTTGTCGGTGCTGGCGCGCTCCACGGGGTGGATCGCCCATGCTTTGGAGCAGGCCGGGCTTGGCGCCGTCGCGGCAACGGAGTGAGGGGTGTTCATATCGGGCCGGCGTTCGGGTTTTGCCGCGCTCAACCGGTCCCCGGGGGTGTCCGCGGCGAAATAACACGCCTGTTCTCTTGAAAACCGGCGCCGGGGGCCCTTTTATTGGCAGGGTAAGACGCGTAAACTGAGACCGTCGCTTTGCGGTTGTCGTTCACTCGCGCTCGTGTTCAGGAGGAAAGCCATGAAAATAGGGTGTCCGAAGGAAATCAAGAACAACGAAAACCGGATAGGTCTGACCCCCAATGCCGTCCACGCGTATGTCGCGGCGGGGCATTCGGTGATGGTCGAGCAAAACGGCGGCGCCGGTTCCGCCATCGCCGATGAGGACTTTGTCGCCGCCGGCGCAGAAATCGTCGCCGATGCGGAGAAAATCTGGGCGGACGCCGAAATGATCGTCAAGGTGAAAGAACCTCTTCCGTGCGAATACGCGCTGATGCGGGAGAACCAGATTCTCTACACCTATCTGCATCTCGCCGCTGACCGGGAATTGACCGAAGCCTGTCTGGAGCGCAAAATCATCGGCGTCGCCTACGAGACCGTACAGGTCGGCCGGGCGCTGCCGCTGCTCAAGCCGATGAGTGAAGTCGCCGGGCGGATGGCGGCGATGATGGGCGCGTTCTATTCCGCCAAAACCCAGGGCGGCCGCGGTTTGCTGCCCATGGGGGTGACGGGTGTGGCCCCGGCGGATATCGTGGTGCTGGGCGGCGGGATTGTCGGAACCAGCGCCGCCAGAATTGCGGCGGGACTCGGGGCGAAAGTGTCGATTCTGGATGTGAACCTGGAGCGTCTGGCCTATTTGAGCGAAATCATGCCCGCCAATGTTCAGCCGCTGTTCAGTGACCCTCTGGCAGTGGAGGAGGCGCTGAGAAAAGCGGATATCGTCATCGGCGCGGTGCTGATTCCCGGCGCTGCGGCGCCGAAACTGGTGAAACGCAGTCATCTGAAGATCATGAAACCGGGCGCGGTGGTCGTCGACGTGGCGATCGACCAAGGCGGCTGCTTCGAGTCATCGCACCCGACGACCCACAGTGAGCCGATTTTCGTGGAAGACGGCATCATTCACTATTGCGTCGCCAATATGCCCGGCGCCTATGCCCGCACCTCCACCTTCGCTCTGAACAACGCCACGCTGAGTTACGGGCTGGAACTGGCCGGCGCCGGAGCGGTCGCCGCCTGCAAAAACAACCCGGCGCTCAAACTGGGCCTGAATGTGTTCAAGGGTTCCATCACCTATCCGGCGGTTGCCGAAGCTTTGAACATGGCGGATCGGCTGAGGACTGCCGATGAGCTCCTGAGCTGAAGCGGGGAGAAAAGCGGGTTCACCGGCGGCGGGACGCCGGGGATTCACCGGAACAGGACGCCGGTGGCTTGTTCGTGGTGAAAAAAAAGGACAGGATGCAAAAAACTACTTGGCGAATGCCGAGAAAACCGCTAAATTAAGCGGCCGAAGAACATGTCGTTCCCTGTTGTACCGAACTCGGGCCGAGGAATGAGCGATATGTTCGCTCGCGGTTTTGCGTGTGGCGCCCGCGGCAGTCGGGAACACGTCGCAAGGCGGATGGGGAGCCCATCGAAGCAAGCAAAGTTTTTGATCCGGTTATTCGACAGAGCGTGTTGCGATAACGGTTCTTTCCGTGGCGGGAAGTCACGGAACGAGTTGTGTTGCAACGATTTGTTGAAATAGGCGGGTCTTTTCCGGAAGGACGGCTGAAATTCATAAACCTGTGTGGTTTTCATGCCCTCCGGCTCCGGATGAATACGGTTGGAAAGTAATATCTGTTTTCATTATACAGGGTTGTTCTGACGTAGATTGAGCGGTTCACGCGAAAGGTTCGGGTTCAGACATCTGAACGTGCGCCCCGGACCGGTGTTTTGCGCCGCAGACCATTTGACGCGAAAATCAGGGATGCACCGTATCGGTTGGGATCGCCGGGTGTTCGCGCCGTACACTTCTTCACAGCAATGAGGCTCGTAAACCAGTATGAGACCGGGACAAAACAGGCGGATGCGGAGCAGAAACCGCACACCGAAAACTTCAAATCTTTTGACAAAAAACTTTGAGTCCAACGGGCCGGACATCAAAATCCGGGGGACCGCGCAACATATCGCGGAAAAGTATACCCAGCTGGCTCGCGACGCCAATGCCGCCGGTGACCCGATTATTGCCGAGAACTATTATCAGCATGCGGAGCATTACTTGCGCATTATTGCGGTAGCCCATGACATCATGCGTCATCAGGGGGCGTCGGTCCCGCATTTTGATGACGAGCCGGATGACGAGGGAGACGAGGTTGCCGCATCTGCCCGTGACGACAGCGAATTCGAGCCCGAGGATGTGGATCTGTCTCAGCAACCCCAGCCTTCCGAACCGAACGGCGCTGTTCCGCGGGATCGGCGTGTTGTTCAGCGTTCGCAGCCCAATGAGCGTGAACGGGTGGAATTCACCGAAAAGCCTGAACGTCCGGACCGCCCGGAGCGGGTGGACCGCCCGGAGCGGGTCGAACGCGCCGACCGTCAGGAGCGTCAGGACAGACCTGAGCGGGTCGAACGCGTGGACCGTCAGGAGCGGACGCCGCGGGCGCGTTTTCTGCGCCGGGAACGTCCCAACTATTCCGATGGCGACAAGCAGCCGGTTTTTCGTCGGGAGGCTCCCGCGGCTGAGCAGGAAACCGGAAATCATGACGCGGCTCTGCCCGCTTTTCTGACCGCGCCGATCCGCCCGGACACCAAAGCCGCGGCGCCGGTCGAACCCGCTCCGGCTGCCGCGGAGGAACCCGCCGCCGTTGCGGCCAAACCGGTGCGGCGCAAACGGGTGACCCGGGTTGCTTCCGCCGACGACTCCAACTGACGCCGCGATAGACCGTCTTTTGTCGCGCAACCGGTCGTTCACGATTGATACACACGTTTTTCGGGAACGGGAATGAACCGTTCCCGACAACGTCCCGGCTCATCCCGAAGGCCGGTCGCGTCCGGACAAGTTTTGTTGATTGCTGAACAAGGGGTGCCCCATGCCTTTGACCGTTGCCGCACAAATGGACCACATCCGCACCATCAAGCCGGCCGGAGATTCGACCTTCGCCCTGCTGTTGGAGGCGCAGAAGCGGGGCTTTACCCTGTGGCATTACACGCCCGATCGTCTCTCGCTGCAAAACGGTACCGTCACCGCATGGGCCGAGCCCGTCACCGTGCGGGATCAGGTTGGCGACCATGTGACCCTGGGAGAACCCGTGCGTCTGGATCTGGCGACGGTGGACGTGGTGCTGTTGCGACAGGACCCGCCCTTCGACCTCGCGTATATCACCACGACGCATCTGCTGGAAAAACTCCCGCAAACCACCCTGGTGGTCAATGATCCGCGCTCCGTGCGCGATTGCCCGGAGAAACTGCTGGTGATGGATTTCCCGGAGCTGATGCCGCCGACCCTCGTCAGCCGGGACCGCCGTGAGATTGAAGCGTTTCGCGCCGAGCACGGCGATGTGGTCATGAAGCCGCTCTACGGCCACGGCGGCGCCAACGTCTTCCGTGTCGGCGCGGTGGACGGCAATTTCGGCTCGTTGTTCGACCTGTTTGCCGGCCTCTACAAGGAAGCCTGGGTGACGCAGAAATTTCTGCCCGACGTCGAAAAGGGCGACAAGCGCATCATCCTGGTGGACGGCGTCGCCGCCGGCGCGGTCAATCGCATTCCGGCGCAAAACGATATCCGCTCCAACATGGTGCGCGGCGGCGCGGCGGCGGCGACGGACCTCACCGCCCGCGAACTGGAAATCTGCGCGCGCATCGGCCCGACCCTGCGGGACAAGGGATTGATCTTTGTGGGAATTGACGTTATCGGCCCGTGGCTGACGGAAATCAACGTGACCTCACCGACCGGTCTGCGCGCCATCACCAGGACCGGCGGACCGGACCTCTCCGTCGACATCTGGAACGTGATCGAACGCAAACTGCAGGACGCCCGGAGGTGAAAGGGGAATTCGGAATTATGGTGGACTTGGTGGACGTGGTGGACAAGGGTGGACGAATTCCGCCGCTCCACCGGTAGCCATGTCGCACCGCCGGTGAGGCCGTCATTGCGAGCGAAGCGAAGCAATCCAGACTTTATTCCTTTCAGAAGGACTGGATTGCTTCGCTCGCGCTCGCAATGACGCGGCACCGGCGGTGCAGCACCTCAACCATCGAGGCACGCGGCTGCACTGGATTGCTTCGCTCGCGCTCGCAATGACGGCGGAACCGTGTCCACCACCGTCCACCCTTGTCCAC
>JAISTL010000026.1 GCA_031272615.1 Methylobacteriaceae bacterium
GCGACACTAATCGATTTTTTCCACTATGACAGACTGAGTCAACGCTTTTTTTCTGATTTCACCCCGGTTGAGATTGTACGTTTGCCGCGAATGGGTTAAGGGGGTGCGTCCGCGCCGCTTTGCGAAGCGGCGCGGATCACTCTTCTTTCCTTCGTTTTCCGCGCGTTCGCAGCGCCTTGCTTAAGTGAGTGTATTCCCATGAATCGTCGTCGCCGCATCTATGACGGGAAAGCCAAAATTCTGTACGAGGGGCCGGAACCCGGCACCATCATCCAGCACTTCAAAGATGACGCCACCGCGTTCAACGCCAAAAAACACGAGATCATCGACGGCAAAGGCGTGTTGAACAACCGCATTTCCGAGTTCATTTTCCAGTCGTTGAACGAAATCGGCCTGCCGACGCACTTCATCCGGCGCCTCAACATGCGTGAACAGCTGGTCCGCCAGGTTGAAATCATCCCCCTCGAGGTGGTGGTCCGCAACATCGCCGCCGGCTCGCTGGCCAAGCGTCTCGGCATGGAGGAAGGGCGGCGCCTGCCGCGGCCGATCATCGAATTCTACTACAAAAAAGACGAGCTGGATGACCCGATGGTCACCGAAGACCATATTCTCGCCTTCGGCTGGGCCTCGTTCCAGGAACTGGAGGACATCACCTCCCTCGCCTTCCGCATCAACGATTTTCTCACCGGGCTGTTCCGCGGCGTCGGCATTCTGCTGGTGGATTTCAAAATCGAAACCGGCCGCATCTGGGAGGACGATGAATCCCATGTGGTGCTCGCCGATGAGATTTCCCCGGATTCCTGCCGTCTGTGGGACGCCAAGACCCAGGACAAGCTGGACAAGGACCGCTTCCGCCGTGATATGGGCGGCCTGATTGAAGCCTATTCGGAGGTGGCGCGGCGTCTCGGCATCCTGCTGGACAACGACACCGCTTCCTTCGGCGACAGCGGCCCGCAGCTGGTCCCGGACCCGGAGACGACTCACGACCCGCGGGGAAACTCCGTGGGCCGGAAACCCGAATAACCGAAGCAGGGGCAGGAGAACATCAGCCATGAAAGCACGTGTAGCCGTCACTTTGAAAAGCGGCGTCCTTGACCCCCAAGGCAAGGCCATTGAAAACGCCCTGCGCTCCATGGGCATCGAGGGGGTCACGTCGGTCCGGCAAGGAAAGATTTTCGATATCGAGATGAAGAATACCGACGCCGGAACGGCCCGCAAGGCTCTCACCGACGCCGCCGACAAGCTGCTGGCCAACACCGTGATTGAAAACTACACCGTTGATTTGGTGGAGTGAGCCCTCAAGTGTTCGCGAAACGCATACCAGCCGTCGTCAAAGCCGGCGAGACGCGCCGCGAGTGCCCCCTGTGGGCCAGCTCACCGGAGCGCCGCCGTTTTCTCTCCCTCCTGTTCACTCTTCGAGGTCAGTTATGAAAGCCTCAGTCATCGTATTTCCCGGTTCCAACCGTGACGGAGACGTGAGCCTCGCCCTCGCCCAAGCGGGGGCGGATGTATCGTCTTTGTGGTACACCGAGCCGGAACTGCCGCGGGGCACGGACTTGGTGGTGCTGCCCGGCGGTTTCTCCTATGGGGATTACCTGCGCTGCGGCGCCATTGCCGCCCGCGCTCCGGTGATGGACGCGGTGCGCCGCCATGCCGCCAACGGCGGGCTGGTGCTCGGCATCTGCAACGGTTTTCAAATCCTGTGCGAGAGCGGCCTGCTGCCCGGCGTGCTGATGCGCAACAAAAAGCTCAAATTCGTCTGCAAGCGCCAGCATCTCAAGGTGGAGCGCGCCGACACCGTGTTCACCCGCCGTTATGAAAAGGGCGCGGTCATCGATGTGTGTGTCGCCCATGCCGAGGGCAATTACGCTGTCGCTGATGACGAGCTGCAGCGCCTGGAGGGAGACGGACGTGTGGCGTTCCGCTATTGCGACGCCGCCGGCAACGTGACGGAGGACGCCAATTTCAACGGTTCCCTCAACGCCATCGCCGGGATTTACTCCGAGCGCTTCAACGTGCTCGGCATGATGCCGCACCCGGAAAACCTGATTGACCCGCTCACCGGCGGCACCGACGGACGCAACCTGTTTTTGAGCCTGGTGGACGGCGCCCGCAAAGCCGCCTGACTCCCCTGCAACCATTCTGTGAGGAAAGCCATGAAACGCGAAGAACCGGCCATCACCCCGGAAGTGGTCAAGGAACACGGTCTGAAACCGGATGAATACGAGCGCTTTCTGGCTCTGCTCGGCGGGCGTGAGCCGACGTTCACGGAACTTGGCATTGTTTCGGCGATGTGGAACGAGCACTGCTCCTACAAATCCTCACGCCTGCACCTGAAGAAACTGCCGACCTCCGCGCCGTGGGTCATCCAGGGCCCGGGCGAAAACGCCGGCATTGTCGCCATCGGCGATGGCCTGGCCTGCGCCTTCAAGATGGAAAGCCACAACCACCCGTCGTTCATCGAGCCCTACCAGGGCGCGACTACCGGAGTCGGCGGCATTCTGCGCGACATTTTCACCATGGGCGCCCGCCCCATCGCCAATCTGAACGCCATCCGCTTCGGCGAGCCGGGGCATCCGAAAACCCGGTCGCTGATTTCCGGCGTCGTCGCCGGAATCGCCGGCTACGGCAATGCCTTCGGTGTGCCGACGGTGGGCGGCCAGACGGCCTTCGACCCCTGCTACAACGGCAACAATCTGGTCAACGCCATGGCGGTGGGCATCTGCAAGGCTGACGAGATCTTTTACGCCGCCGCCGCGGGGGTGGGCAACCCCATCGTCTATCTCGGCTCCAAGACCGGCCGCGACGGCATCCACGGCGCCACCATGGCCTCGGCCGAATTCGACGACAAATCCGATGAAAAGCGGCCCACCGTTCAGGTCGGCGACCCGTTTTCCGAGAAGCTGCTGCTGGAGGCCTGCCTGGAGCTGATGAAATCCGGCTCGGTCATCGCCATTCAGGATATGGGCGCTGCCGGGCTCACCTGCTCGGCGGTGGAAATGGGCGCCAAGGGCAATCTCGGCGTGGAACTGGACCTCGACAAGGTGCCGTGTCGCGAGGAGAACATGTCGGCCTATGAGATGATGCTGTCGGAAAGCCAGGAGCGCATGCTGATGGTGTTGAAGCCGGGCATGGAGGCGGTGGCCGAGGGCATTTTCCGCAAATGGGGGCTGGATTTCGCCGTCATCGGCAAAACCACCGACACATTGCGCTTCGTCGTCAAGCGCTACGGCGAAGTGGTGGCGGACCTGCCCATCAAGGAACTGGGCGACGAGGCGCCGATGTATGACCGCCCCCATATTCCGACGGCGGAACAGCGGGAGGTGAGTTTTTTTGACGTCAAGCCGCCGGTTTCGGCGCTCACGGCGTTGAAGACGCTGATCGGTTCGCCGGATTTCTGCTGCAAACGCTGGATCTGGAGCCAGTATGACCACATCATTCTCAACAACACCATCCGCGGCCCCGGCGCGGACGCCGCCGTGGTGCGGGTTCTGGACGGCCCGCGCGGCCTGGCTTTGACCACCGATGTCACGCCGCGCTACTGTCAGGCGTCGCCGAAGGAGGGCGGCAAGCAGGCCGTCGCCGAAGCCTGGCGCAACATTTCCGCCGCCGGCGGCACGCCGCTGGCCATCACCGACAACCTCAATTTCGGCAATCCGGAACGGCCGGAAATCATGGGTCAGCTGGTCGGCTGTCTCGACGGCATCGGCGAAGCGTGCCGGGCGCTGGAATTCCCGGTGGTTTCGGGCAATGTTTCCCTGTACAACGAGACCAACGGTCTCGGCATCCTGCCGACTCCCACCATCGGCGGAGTCGGTGTGCTGGAGGATGTCAGCCGCACCTCAACCGCCGCCTTTGAACGCGACGGCGACGTGATTCTCATCATCGGCGAAACCCGCGGCTGGATCGGCCAGTCGGCGTATCTTCGCGATATCGTGGGCTTGAGCGAGGGCGCGCCTCCGCCGGTGGACCTCGCGGTGGAGAAACGAAACGGCGATTTCGTCCGCAGCCTCGTACAGCAGGGCCTGGTGACAAGCGTCCACGATTGCTCAGACGGCGGGATTTTGCTGGCCATTGCGGAAATGACGCTGGACTTCGGCATCGGTGCAACGTTGAAAGAACCGAAGGGAATCCCCGCTTACGCGTGGTATTTCGGCGAGGACCAGGCCCGCTATCTCCTTGCCGTTCCCGGGGCCGACGCCGCGGCACTGCTCGCCCGCGCCGAAGCAGCCGGTGTTCCCGCAGCAGCAATCGGAACCACCGGCGGCGGCGCCCTCACCCTCCACGACGGCGAAACCGTTACGGTGCAGGAGCTTCGCGACCTTTATGAATCCTGGCTGCCGGACTATATGGACCGTGTCACAGGCTGACGGCCCGTTTTTTTCAAGTCTTTCTATTGACGGCTTCGGCAAAAGAAATTATGGGTTGCCTCTCGCGGGCCGTCAGATGCGCCCGCCCCTGCTGGGGGATAGTTTAACGGTAGAACTGCGGACTCTGACTCCGTCAGTCCTGGTTCGAATCCAGGTCCCCCAGCCACTTTTTTTCCAACGTTTCCAGCAAAACCGGCTTTGCCTTGTCAGACTTTTGTCCGCTTCGGCCGGAAATGCCGGGCGGTCACCATGAGCATTCCGGCGCCGGCGACGGTCGAATCATCCACATCCACGGGAGTCTCCACCGTCAGGGGTTGATTCGCCGGGAAACGCGCCCGGCATCTCAGTCGTGTGTCATCCCCCGCGTCTCCCGTTCCTTCATATTTTCCGTTCCCCGCTCAATTGTGAAGAATGCCTTATGAATTCGGCCCTCCCTTAACGGCCCGTTAACCATTTTCGTTCACATTTTATTAACAGGATCGGTCGGCAGTCCTTTCGTTTTGCGGGTCGATTCCGGACGATGACGCCCCACGAGAGAAAACAGCTTTGCGATTTCAAGCGGAGTCCAACAACCAGAATTGTCCTGCGGGAAGCCGCCGGGCGACAGAACAACCGGATACCTGTTTCCCATGATGAACAACGGCGCCACTTCCGACGTTCCACCCGCAGGGGGTCTGTGGTCTGTCGCCGCCGTTGCGTCACTGATCCTTGCGTTGCTCGCTGCCGCGCCGGCTTCCGCTGAAACGCTTTCCGGCGCCCTCGCCAAAGCCTATCAGGTCAACCCGGAACTCAATGCCGAGCGGGCGGGCCTGCGCGCCGCCGACGAGAATGTCGCCCGCGCCAAGTCCGGATACCGGCCGGCGGTCTCCGCCGCCGCCGATTATTCGCGCAGCCGTTCCCGTTACGACAACCGCCTCGGTTGGGGCATCACCAAGCAAGCCATGAACCCGCGGGGGTACGGGCTTCAGGTCAATCTCGACGTGTTTTCGGGCTTCCGCACCAAAAACGCCGTCAGTCAGGCGGAAACCCAGGTCGAGGGCGGGCGCGAGACGTTGCGCAACGCCGAAGGCGACATTCTGTTCCTCGCCGCCCAGGCGTATATGAACGTGCTGCGCGACACCGCCATTCTGCGCCTTCAGAGAAACAATGTCGAACTGTTGGCCGAACAGTTGCGCCAGACCAAGGATCGCCTGTCTGTCGGCGACGTCACGGTGACCGACTATTCCCAGGCCGAGGCGCGGCACGCCCAGGCCATGTCCGGCGCCAGTTCCGCCGAGGCGGATTTGCGCTCCTCCGTCGCCGTCTATCGGCAGATTATCGGCTCCGAGCCGAAGAAGCTGAACGCCGGGAAACCGCTGACCAAACTCATTCCCAAAACTCTCAACAAGGCCATAGCCCTCGGGCTGCGTCAGCATCCCGCTATTCTGGCGGCGCACCATGACGCCGAGGCGGCGGCGCTTCAGGTGAAAATCGTCGAGGGCGAGTTTTACCCGACCATTTCGTTGAGCGGCGAGGTCTCGCACCGTTACGACACCGATCTCCACAATGACGAGGAGGTCTCCGCCGCTGTTTCAGCCAGGCTCACGGTACCGATTTATCAGCGCGGAGACGTTTCGGCGCGCACCCGCCAGTCCAAGGAGGCTCTGGGACAGGCGCATCTACGCGCCGATGCGACGAACGACCGCGTGCGGGCGGAGATTGTCTCCGCGTGGGGTATGTACGAGAGTACCCGCGCCCGCATCACCGCCATGCAGGCGGCGGTCAAGGCCAACGAAGCGGCTCTCGCCGGCGTGCGGGAAGAAGCACGGGTGGGGCAGCGCACCACCCTCGACATTCTCAATGCCCAGCAGGAACTCCTGAACATGCGGGTGGAGCTCATCGTCGCCCAGCGCGACCATGTTATCGCCTCCTACGCTGTGGCGCGGGCGGTGGGCGCCCTCAACGCCCGGGCGCTCAAGCTGAACACCGAATACTACGACCCCGCCGACCACTTCGACCAGGTGAAGAACCTGTGGGTCGGCACGAGCATCCCCGTTGCCGGAAAACAATGACGAAAGCGACCGGTGGAGGCGTGTCAACCGGCAAAAGGCAGGCCCAGGTCGTGCAGGGCATCGGCCTGGAACTGCTGCACCCATGACGCCCACGGAGCGTCGGCTTCGCAGGCGATGCAGTGCGGAGCAACGCCGTCATCCAAACTGTCGCTCTGAATGGCTTTCTTCCATCCCTCGACATCGCCGAACGCCGCGGTTATCGCGTTGAGGACTTTTTCCGTCGGCGAGTCGCCCAGGGGAACGGTATTCCCGAAGAGAACGCCGTCGTCATAGGCGTAGGCGCAGCCTCCGGCGTCCTTGCCGAAGTCGAAGCTGTCCAACAGGCGGGAGATCACCAATCCGCGCACTCCCTGCGCATCCACCGGCAGGCTGAACGCCGCCGCATCCGGATTGTCGGCGGCACATCCGCAGGCGCCATCCTTGAGTGCGGACCACAGCAACTTCCCGCCACCGGCCGCGTCGGCGCCGGTGTCGATATCGGCCGCGGCTGCCTTTTGGGCATCGGCCACCAGGTCCTTCAGCGTCCCGACAACGTCGGACACCGCTTTACCCGCCGATTCATGAAAAGACGCCGGCGACTCAAAGGCGGTTGTTGCGGAAACAAGTTGCTCGAACGCCGAAAAAAAGGAAAGCTTGGACTCTGCAACGGCGAAGGTCCAATCGCCGGCGACGGACTCCGCCGCGAACACGAACCCGTTGTCGCTCAACCACCGGGCGACATCGTCGAAAATCACCTTGCTGCTCATTCCCTGCTCCATACTCCGGCAACCGCCGCACGGCGCACCGCGGAAAAACGCTGTAATCCTTGAAAATTAATCTCATTCGGCCGCCGATGTCAAGGGCGATCCGGCTGAATCGGTTAATGGTGACGCATAATCCGGGAATGTGATAAAATCATGTTGCAGCGGGCGGCGGCGGGGCCCTCATGACCGGCGGCGCGGCATCGTTTCCGCCTGCCGGGGGCGCGCGTCGACGGTTTTACCATAAGTGAATCAATATCTGGTCATGACCGGTTGAATTCGCTATTCACTTGGGGTGAATCTTCGATAATTCAAAACACTGCGACCGGAACCCCATGGCCAAAGAGTCCGCGCCGGAAAAGGCGAGAGAAGACAACATCCTCAGCGTCGCCCTCGCCTCGCTGCGCAAGGCTTTTGTCGTTGTGATGTGCTTCTCGGGCGCGGTCAACATTCTCATGCTCACCGGCTCGGTGTTCATGCTCCAGGTTTATGACCGGGTGCTGGCCAGCCGTTCGGTGCCGACTCTGGTGGCATTGGCCGGCATTGCCGTCGCCATGTACGCCTTCCTCGGCCTGTTTGATTTTTTCCGTTCCCGGGTGACGTCGCGGGCCGGATACTGGCTCGACGGCCAATTGGGGTCCGCCCTCTTCCGCACATGGCTGGCGCGTTCACTGGCGGTTGAGCGGGGCGACGCGGCGCGGCCCCTGAGCGACATCGGCATCGTGCGCCAGTTCATTGCCAGCCCGGGCCTCACCGGCCTGATGGACCTGCCGTGGACGCCGTTTTATCTGCTGATTCTCTATTGGGCGCATTACAAGCTGTTTCTGCTGGCGTTCTGCGGCATGATATTCATTTCGGCTCTGGCCGTCGCCAACGAGTACCTCACCCACAAGAACCTCGGCCGGGCGATGATCGGCGAAACGCTGGAAAACCGTTTCCTCGAGCAGAGTTACCGCAACGCCGAGAGCATTCTGCCCATGGGCATGATGGTCAATGTCGAGAACCACTGGCTGAAGCTCCACAACGACACCGCGGCCCTGGCGCAGCGCGGCGCTGAAACCGGCGCGCGCTTCTCGTCGGTGTCGCGCACCTTCCGCATGATTCTGCAATCGGCGCTCCTCGGATTCGGCGCCTATCTCGCCATTCTGCAGGAGGTGTCGTCGGGCATGATCATCGCCGGGTCCATCATCGGCGGGCGGGCGCTGGCCCCGGTGGACCAGGTCATCGCCCAGTGGCGCACCATTTCCAGGGCGCGCCATTCCTACAACCGCCTGAAACAATACCTCGCGGCGGTGAGCGCCAATGAACACACGCTCAGGCTGCCGGAACCCACCGGCGCCCTGACCCTGCAGAACGTCGGCAAATTCGCCCCGGACGCGGCCGCGACCGACGGCGGGCGGCGGCTCCTGCTCAACAACATCACCTTCAGCCTCGAACCCGGCGACGCGCTGGGCGTCATTGGCCCCAGCGCGTCGGGCAAAACCGTGCTGGCGCGCGTGATTGTCGGCGCCTGGGCGCACAACGGCGGTTCGGTGCGCCTTGACGGCGCGGCGCTGGAACACTGGGACAGCGAGCTGCTGGGCCGCTACGTCGGCTATCTGCCGCAAAACGTCGAGCTCATGGCCGGCTCCGTGCAGCAGAACATCGCCCGCTTCGACCCGGAGGCCAGGGACGAGGACATCATCACCGCGGCGCAAATCGCCGGCGTGCATCAGATGATCCTGAACCTGCCCAACGGTTACGCCACCATGATCGGTTACGGGGCGACGCCGCTCTCCGGCGGGCAGACTCAGCGAATCGGCCTGGCGCGCGCCCTGTACCGCCTGCCGAAACTGGTGGTGCTGGACGAGCCCAACGCCAACCTCGACATGGAGGGAGACAACGCCCTCACCGCCGCCATCCAGCATATGCGGGAACTGAAATCCGTGGTGGTGGTCATGGCGCACCGGCCCAGCGCCATCGCCGCCGTCAACAAGCTTCTGGTGATTTCCAACGGCTCCATGGTGCAGTTCGGCGACAAGGAAAGCGTACTCGCCCAAATGACCAGGAGCGCGCCGTGACCCAGGAACCGGAAACCCTCGCCCAAACCCCCGTTCTCAACACCGATTTCCGGCGGCCGATGACCATCGGGTTGTTGGTGTTCGTGCTGCTCTTCGGAGTGACCCTCGCTTGGGCGGTCCTGGCCCCGATGTCCAGCGCCGTGGTGGCGCCGGGAACGGTGATCGTGCGCGGCCGGCCGCAGTTGGTGCAGCATCTCGACGGCGGCATCATCCGCAACATTTATGTGCGCAACGGCGACGCCGTGAAAGCCGGCGACGTGGTGGTGCGGCTCGACGACGTGCTGCTCCTCGCCAATCTGGAGATTTACCGCAACCGCCTGCGTACCGCCGCCGCCCGCAAGGCGCGCCTCGAGGCGGAGCGCGATTCCGCCCCCGCCATCCACTTCGATGACGCTCTGGTTCGAACCGCCGATCTCGGCGACGACAGCAGCCAGCGCACCCAGCAGCAGGAGATTTTCGAGGCCCGCCGCATCTCGCTGGACGGGCAGATCGCCCAGCTCAACGAAAAAATTTCCCAGCTCAACAACCAGATTTCCGGCGCCGAAGGGCTGATTGACGCCAGGCAGCAGCAGCTCGACCTGGTGGAAAAGGAGTTGGAGGGCTTGCGGTTCCTGCAGAAGAAAGCCATTGCCCCAATCACCCGCGTGCTGGCGGTGGAACGCGAGCGCGCTGACCTCCTCGGCCAGCTTGCCGAATACAAGGCCGAGCGAGCCCGGGTGGAAAACACCATCAGTGAAACCAAAATCACCATTCTGCAGGTGCGCCGCCAGTTTCAGGAGAGCGTCCTCAACGAATTGCTGGAGGTCTCCAACCAGGTCGACGACCTCCTCCAGCAGATGCTGGCCACCTCCAAGCAGCTGGAACGCATCGACATCCGCGCCCCGATAAGCGGCATTGTCCACGAGCTGCTGGTCAACACCATCGGCGGCGTCATCCCGCCGGGCGGCACCATCATGCAGTTGATCTCCACCGAAGAGGGCGTGGAGATCGAGGCGAACATCGAGACCCACGCCATCGATGACGTGTTCATCGGCCAGGAGGCGGTGATCCGCTTCTCCGCCTTCAACCAGCGCACAACCCCGGAAATCCACGGCACGGTGGCGCGCATTTCCCCCTCCAGCGTCATCGACGAAAAAACCGGCATCAGTTTCTATCGCGTGGTGGTGGACGCTCCCGCCGAAGAAATGGACAAACTGGGCGACCTCAAGCTCATCCCCGGCATGCCGGCGGAAGTGTTCATCCAGACCGGCGAACGCTCGCCCTTGAGCTATCTGCTGAAGCCGCTCATCGACCAGTTCAACCGCGCCATGACGGAAAAATAGCAAAATGCCGGATAAAACCCCGGGGTCGCCTTGAAAATGCCGTGTCCGGCGGGTATCGGGCGTGCGACAGTTCATTTGAAAACCATAATTCTCAAGGAGAATCCCATCATGGCCACATCAGACAACGGCGCGCCGGAAAAGCCGCAGCTCGACCCAGAAACCCTGAAGAAGATTGCCGAATTCCGCACCCATATCCATGAGACTGTCGGCAAGATTGCGCTGATCATGATGGCAACGCCGCGTTACCGCAATCAGAGCATCGGCGATTTGCAGCATCTGGTGCTGGAGCCGCTGATGCGTGACCGCATCGCCATCGCCCAGCCCAAAACCGAGGACGGGCCGGATGTGGCGTCGTTGGCCGGTATCGCCGTCTGGGCCTCGGTCAACGAGGAGACCGACAGGAAAATCCGCGAGCAGATCAAGGCCCGCACCTTCCCCGTGCGCCTCAAGGCCGACGAATGGGCCAACGGCTCCATCAACTGGCTGCTGGATGTCATCGCCCCCAATCAGCGCCTGGTTGCCTCGGTAATTGCCAACTTCAAGCAGGTGGTCAAGGGCGGGGAACTCCATCTGCATCCGCTGGTGGCCAATCTGGTCGACCCCGAGACGCTGAAGAAAATGGGCGCCGCCCCGCGGCGGGAGACCGGGGCGCCGCCCGACAAAACGCTGAACTGAGCGTTTTTCCGGAGTCTGACCTCAAACAGGCAATAGGGAAACACCCGGTATTACAATGGGTTGAGCAACCTGTCCCACGCGGGGACCCATGGAATCGGGTAACGAATTCCATGGCCATCACGTTGTGGGACAATGGTTGCCGGGAACTCGCCTCGTCGGGAAACGGTCGAGTTTTGGAGTCTGCAACCGAATGATGCCGGAGGGTTTTCGAAACAGGCCGATACCGGTTTTGTGACGGGAAACCGGGGGCGCGGCGGCGTTATTTCAACCGGTACACCCGGGCTTCCCACGGCTGCAGGATGACGCCGGTGAGGGTTGCGTGGCGGGGAACCGGGCGGTTGGCCAGCAGCAAGGCGTCATGAAGGAGCAGCGGCGTTTCGGGGTTGTGGTAGCGGCTCGGGCGGTTGCTGGCGTTGCACAGCACGAGGATGCGGCTCTTTGCGTCATGGCGGGTGTAGGCGACAAGGCGCGGATGGTCGGGCAGCACGGGGGTGGTGGCGCCGTATACCAGGGTCGGGAAGCGTTTGCGCAGCGCAATCAGTTGCTTGTAATAGTTCAGGACCGATTTCGGGTCCCGGGATTCCTCGTCAACATTGATGGTGGTATGGTTGGGGTTGACCTTGAGCCAGGGCGTCCCGGAAGTGAACCCGGCATTCTTTGACGCGTCCCACTGCATCGGCGTGCGGCTGTTGTCGCGGGCGACGCGAGCCACGGTTTTGAGCGCCGCCGCCGGGCTCATCCCCTGTTGAATATGGTGGAGGAAGGTGTTGCGGTCCCTGATGTCGTTGAACTCGTCGATGGAGCGGAAGGGGAAGTTGGTCATGCCGAGTTCCTGCCCCTGATAGATGAAGGGCGTGCCCTGCAGCAGGAAATACAGGGTGGCGAGGGTGGTGGCGGATTCGGCGCGATAGCGTGTATCGTCGCCCCAGGAGGAGACGACCCGGGCGATATCGTGGTTTTCGATGAAGAGCGCGTTCCAGCCCTTGCCGTTCAGGGCCTTCTGCCAGCTGAACAGCGCCTTCTTCAGGGCCGGGACATCGAGACGCGTGCCGGCTTCATCCTCCCACAAATCCAGGTGCTCGAAGGAAAACAGCATACTCATGCGCCGCTGCTCCTCGCCGACCCACTCCAGCGCCCGGGCGGCTTTGACGCCGTTGGCCTCGCCGACAGTCACGGCGTCGGCATAGAGGTTGAAGGAGCGTTGGAACAGCCGGTCGACGATGTCGAGAATGCCGGGCACGTTCATGTATTTCTTCATGGAAAAGGGCGGCGGAGCGCCTTTCAGCCGGCGGGCGTCGGCAAATAGGGGGTCCTTTTTCATGTGGCTGACGGCGTCGAGCCGGAAGCCGTCGACGCCCTTGTCCAACCACCAGCGGATGATGTGTGAAAACGCTTCGGTGACGGCGGGGTTGGTCCAGTTGAGGTCCGGCTGCTTGCGGGAAAAGATGTGCAGATAATACTGGCCGGTCACCTCGTCAAACTCCCAGGCCGGGCCCTTGAAAATGCTTTCCCAGTTGTTGGGCGGGCCACCGTTCCTGCCGTCACGCCAGATGTACCAGTCCCGTTTGGCGCTGGTGCGGGAGGAGCGGGAGTCGATGAACCACGGATGCTCGTCACTGGTGTGATTGAGCACCAGGTCGAGCATCAGGCGCATGCCGCGGGCGTGCACCGCGGCGAGCAGGGCGTCGAACTCGTCCATGGTGCCGAATTCGGGCTGGATACCCTGATAATCGCTGATGTCGTAACCGTTGTCGTCATTGGGGGAGGGGAAGATCGGGCAGATCCAGAGGAGCGAAACGCCCAGCTCCTTCAGATAATCCAGCTTCGAGAGGATGCCCGCGAGGTCGCCGATGCCGTCGCCGTTGGAATCCATGAAGGAGCGCGGATAAATCTCATAGGCGACCGCCTCTTTCCACCACTGCTGCTTCATCGCGCGTCTCCCGAAGTCCAGGGAATTCAAAGGTCAGTTTATTGTATCACGGGGCGCGGGTGTTGACGCCGCGCGCCGGTCGCACGCCGGTTGGAACGCCCAAAGAGTTCCTTTCCCCCGTGGACCGCCGGTGAAACACCGGGGTTGACGGGCGTCAGGGCACATCCCACTTCAGCGGCTGGATGTTCCAGATGTTCTCGGCGTATTCGCGGATGGTGCGGTCCGTCGAGAAAATGCCGGTGGAGGCGATGTTCATCAGGGCGCTGCGGCTCCAGGCGGTGGGGTTGCAGTAATGAACATCCACCCGCTTCTGGGCGTCGTAATAGGAGGCGAAATCGGCGAACACCTGGTAGTAATCATAGTAGTTGGACATGATGAACGGCCCGAACCGCGAGGGCACGTTCTTGCTGAAATAGCCCATGGCGATTTGCGTCAGGGCGCCGCTCAGGCGCTTGTCGTGTTCATAGTATTCGCGCTGGTTGTAGTTGTTGCGGATGCGGATCACCTCCTCGGCGTCGTGGCCGAAGGTGAAGATGTTGGCGTCGCCCACCCGCTCCTTGATTTCGATGTTGGCGCCGTCGAGGGTGCCGATGATCAGCGCGCCGTTGAGCACGAATTTCATGTTGCTGGTGCCGGAGGCCTCATAGCCGGCGAGTGAAATCTGTTCCGAGAGGTCACAGGCGGGAATCATCATCTCGGCGATGCTGACGGAATAATCCGGCACGAACACCACCTTGAGCAGGTCGTTGACGCGGTGGTCGTTGTTGACGGTGACGGCGACATCGTTGATGATCTCGATGATGCCCTTGGCCATGGCGTAACCCGAGGCCGCCTTGCCGGCGAAAAACACCACCTTCGGCACCCAGTCCGCATCCGGGTGTTCGATGATCTCGTTGTAGCGGACGATGACCTGCAGCAGGTTCAGGGTCTGGCGCTTGTATTCGTGGATGCGCTTGATCTGCATGTCGAACAGCGCGTCCGGGCAAATATCGATGTCCAGTTTGTCTTTGATGAACCCGGCCAGGCGCTCCTTGTTGGCGCGCTTGATGGCGGCGAGTTTCCCGAGGAACGCGGCGTCGTCGGCGTATTTCTTCAGGTCTTCCAGCTTGTCGAGATTGCGGCGCCAGTCGCCGCCGACGGTGTCGTCGATGAGCGACGCCAGGCCCGGGTTGGCCACGGCAATCCAGCGGCGCGGCGTGACGCCGTTGGTGACATTGGTGAAACGCTCCGGATAGAGCGCGGCGAAATCGGCGAACAGGGACTTGACCATGAGCTCCGAATGCAGCTTGGAGACGCCGTTGATCTTGTGGCTGGCGATGGCCGCAAGCCACGCCATGCGCACGCGCCGCCCGAAATTCTCATCGATGATGGAGACCCGACGGATGAAATCGCCGTCGTCGAAGCCGCGGGCCCGGCACTCCTCCAGAAACTGGAAATTGATGCGATAGATGATCTGCAGGTGCAGCGGCAGGATGCGGTTCATCAGATCCACCGGCCACGCCTCCAGCGCCTCGCTCAGCAGGGGGTGGGTGGTGTAGGAGAAAATCTTTTTCGTCATCTCCCAGGCGTCGGCCCATTCCACCTGGTAGTCTTCGGTCAGCACACGGATGAGTTCCGGGATGGCGAGAACCGGGTGGGTGTCGTTGAGGTGGATCGCCACCTTGTCCGCCAGGGTCGAGACGGTGTGGTAGTTCTTGAAATGGCGGCGGACGATGTCCTGGATGGTGGCCGAAACCAGAAAGTACTCCTGCTTCAGACGCAGGGTCTTGCCCTGGTCGGTGGAGTCCTCCGGGTAGAGCACCGAGGTGATGCTTTCGGACAGCGCCTTGGAGGCAATGGCGTCGGAGTAATTGCCGCGGTTGAACTTCTGCAGGTCCATCTCGTCATAGGCGCGGGCCGACCACAGGCGCAGCGTGTTGGCGGTGGTGGTCTTGTAGCCGGGGATGATCTGGTCATAGGCGCAGGCGGCGACCTTCTCCGTATCCACCCAGCGGTTTTCGGTGCCGACCCGCTCCAGCCGTCCGCCGAACCGCACGGTATACTGGATGTTGTCGCGCAGGAATTCCCACTTGTTGCCGTGTTTCAGCCAGTTGTCGGGCATTTCCATCTGCCGCCCGTCAACGACGCGCTGGCGGAACATGCCGTATTCATAGCGCAGGCCGTAGCCCCAGCCCTGGTAATCCAGCGTCGCCATGGAATCGAGGAAACAGGCGGCCAGGCGGCCGAGGCCGCCGTTGCCCAGGCCAGGGTCCGCCTCGAGTTCACAGAGCTCCTCGAGGTTCTGGCCCATTTCAGCCAGCGCCTGCTTGACCGGCGCGTACATGCCGGTGGCAATCAGGGCGTTGGAGAGGGTGCGCCCGATGAGGTATTCCATGGAGAGGTAATACACCCGGCGGACGCTCAAAGCGGAGTCGTTGTGCCGGGTGTTGATCCACTCCTCGACCATGTGGTCGCGCACCGTCAGAATGACGGCGTTCAACCAGTCGGTCGGGACCGCGTATTCCGGGTCCTGGCCGATGCCGAGCACCATGTTCCGCGCGATGGATTCCTTGAGGCTTTCGATGCTGGTCGCAACGAAATCGTGTGAAATGGTGGTTTTTGTCATCGTGGTCATCGCTGCCTGCGTACTCCGTATTGTTACTTCCAGACTTTCAAACCGGCGGACCGGCCGGGCCGTGCATCCCCGGGGCCCGGTGGTCGCGGGGTGAACCGTCTTGCGGAGACGGCATTCCGGGCGGGTCGGGAGAAAATCGGAAATGATGTATCGAAGTCAATCATTTCAGTACTTAATCCTACGCTTCTTAACAATTTTCAAACCCGTCGGAAAAACCTGACGGCAACACTGTCGCACGACCGTCAAACCGTTGTTTTTCCCCTGTTGCTGATAAAGACCGGATGGTATCATGGTGAGTGAATGGTTAAGCCGTTCCGCCGGCGCCGCCCGACCCGCGGACAGGTTTGGGCGAGCGGTTGTTTTTGTTGCAGTTACAGGCGGACAGGCGGTTTCTCATGAACACTCCGGTTGGGACGGGGGCGCGGATAGCGTCGCCCCCATTGTGACAAGGGGTTAGAGGAGTTTTCGGTAAATGTCGAGATATTGCCGCGCCGACTCTTTCCAGCCGAAATTCCGGGTCATCGCCCGCTGCTGGATGGTGCGCCAGGTCTTGCGGGATTTCCACAGTTCCATCGCCCGGGATACGGCGCCCTGCAGGGCGTCGCGGTTGCAGTCATAAAAGATGAACCCCGTCGCCGTCTTGTTGTCGACGTTCTCGACCGTGCTGTTGACCACGGTATCGGCCAGGCCGCCGGTATTGTGCACCAGCGGCAGGGAGCCGTAACGCAGCGCCGCCATCTGGGTGAGGCCGCAGGGCTCGAACCGGCTCGGCACCATCAGCACGTCGGACCCGGCGGTGATGCGGTGGGAGAGAGCGTCGTCATAACCGAGCCTGACGGCGACATTGCCGCGATAGGCCGGATTATTGTGGGCGAAATCCTCAAAACCGCGCTCCAGCCACTGTTCGCCGCTGCCGAGCAGCACGAACTGCCCGCCCTGCTCCATGATGAAGGGCAGCGCCTCCAGCACCAGGTCCAGACCCTTCTGGTGGACGAGGCGGCTGACGACGCCGAACAACGGCTTGGAATTGGTGACTTCCAGGTGGAACTCCTTCTGCAGCGCCTCCTTGTCGGCGAGGCGCGCGTTGAGGGTGCGCTTGTCGAAGTTCTGCGGGATCAGCGGGTCGGTTTTCGGGTCCCACACCACGTCGTCGATGCCGTTGAGAATGCCGGTCAGACGCCCCTGGGAGGCGCGCAGCGACAGCAGACCCTGCATGCCGAAGCCGTTTTCCGGACCGAGGATTTCCCTGGCGTAGGTGGGGCTGACGGTGGTGACGTGGTCGGCGAAGAAAATACCCGCCTTCATGAAGGAAATCTGGCCGTAATACTCGAGGCCGTTCATGTTGTAGAGGTACCACGGCAGGTGCAGCTGCGCCATGTGGATGGGGGCGAAACACCCCTGATAGGCGAGATTGTGAATGGTGAACACGCTTTTGGTGCGCTCGTGGGAGTCCATTTCCGCCAGATACGCGCAGGCCAGGCCGGCGTGCCAGTCATGGGCGTGGATGATGTCCGGCCGCCACATGGAGTCCAGCCCGCGGGTCAGGTCGGCGCCGATCCAGCCGAGCAGGCCGAAGCGCAGGTAGTTGTCCTGATAGGCGTTCTGATATTCGTCGTGGTAGGGGCTGCCCTCGCGGTGAAAAAGGTGCGGGGCGTCGATGACATAGACGCCGACGCCGTCGAAATAACCGAAACTCAGGGCGGCGCGTCCGGCGAAGGTGTCGATGACCGCCACCAGGTCGGTGGGGCCCATTTTGTCCTTGACCGCAGGGAACCCGGGAAGCAGCACCCGCGCTTCCGCTTTCTGCTTCAACTGCGCTTTCGGCAGGGCGCCGGTGACGTCGGCCAGCCCGCCGGTTTTCAACAGGGGATACATTTCAGCGCAAACATGCAGTATTCTCATAGGTTCCATAAAACCTCCGGTGGCGCGGGGGCGCGCATTGGAAAAACGTCGAGGACACTCCCGCGGGAAGGGGCCTCGAAGAAAAAAGCTCAAGCGGCCGGCGCATCCGCTTTCGTGCAGCGGACGCGCCGTCAGGGGTTACGGTTGTTCGTGCCCGAGAGCGCGCAGCATGTCCCGGGTCACCAGGGTCACGCCCTCCTCGGTGCAATAGAAACGCTGCCGGTCTTCCTCACGGTGCTCGCCGATGATCATGCCCGGCGGAATGGTGCAGGCGCGGTCGACGATGCAACGGCTCAAGCGGCAGCGCTCGCCGATGGTCACATCCGGGCACAGGACGCTGGAATCGATGGTGCAGAAAGAGTGCACCCGCACCCGGGCGAACAGCACGGAGTTGATGATCATCGAACCGGTGACGATATCGCCGGCGCCGATCAGGGAGTTGACCGTCATGCCCTGGCCGCCGTCGATATTCTGGACGAACTTGGCCGGGGGTAACGGTTCCATGTAGGTGCGGACAGGCCAGTAACGGTCATAGATGTCGAGTTCCGGCATCACCGAGGCAAGGTCCAGGTTGGCGCGCCAATAGGCGTCCACCGTTCCCACGTCCCGCCAGTAGACGGGCGCGTCCTCGGAATACCGCACGCAGGAAATCTCGAACGGGTGGGAATAGGCGACGCCCTGGCTCACGGCCTTCGGGATGATGTCTTTGCCGAAATCATGGCTGGAGCTGGTGTCGGCGTGGTCTTCCTCCAGCGTCTGGGAGAGATAGGTGGTGTCGAAAATATAGATACCCATGCTCGCCAGCGAATGGGTCGGGTCGTCGACAATGCCCGGCGGGTCGGCCGGTTTCTCGACGAACTTGATGATCTTGCGGTCTTTGTCGGCAGCCATGACGCCCAGTTCCGTCGCCTTTTCCCGCGGCACCTTGATGCACGCCACCGACACCTTGGCGCCGGTCTTGACATGGTCGAGGAGCATCTTGGCGTAATCCATCTTGTAGATGTGGTCGCCGGCGAGGATGACCGTGTATTTGGAATGGTAGCGGTTGACGATGTCGATGTTCTGATAGATGGCGTCGCCGGTGCCGTGGTACCACTGCTCGCGGTCGCCGCGCTGCTGCGCCGGCAGCAGGTCGACGAATTCGTTCATTTCCTCGTTGAAGAACGACCATCCCTTCTGGATGTGCTGAATCAGGGAATAGGACTGATACTGGGTCAGCACCGCGATTCGCCGGATTCCGGAGTTGATGCAGTTGGAGAGCGCGAAATCGATGATCCGGAACTTGCCGCCGAAGTGAACCGCCGGTTTGGCCCGCTTCAGGGTGAGGTCTTTCAAGCGGGAACCGCGCCCCCCGGCAAGAACCAAAGCGATGGATTGTTTGGGTAACTCTTTCGCGAGAATCAAATCTTGATCAATGATAGGAGGCATGATGGTCAACTTTCTGTGCACACAAAAAGACTAATCGATTTGGGAGAGCTGGGCCAATCGCCGGCAGGCTCCCGGTCGGAAACGTCAGACACGGCGATCCGCCAGGGTTTGTCCGGCAGAGTGACGGAAACGGGTTCGTCGGAGGCGTTGACGACGACGAGCCAGTTCCGCGACAGCTCGATCTGAAGAGTTTTTTCGGATTGTGATTGCCATTCGTCGGGAGTGAGGGGAACTCCTTTTCTGTTTAGCCAACGTACATCTCGTCCGGTTTTCCACCAGAGGTCCGAATTGAGCGCGGGGATGCGTTTGCGTATCGAAATCATGCGACGTGTGAAATCCAGCAGCTCCCGGTTGAGTTTGTCCCAATTGAGCCAGGATATCCTGTTATCCTGACAATACGAATTGTTGTTGCCGTTCTGACTGTTGCCCCATTCATCGCCGGCCAGCAGCATCGGCGTGCCCTGGGAGAGGAACAGGATGGCGAGAAGGCCTTCGAGGCGCTCGACGCGAAGCCGCGCAACCGCTTCCGGGGCGTCATCGCCTTCCACGCCGTAGTTGCAACTCCAGTTGACCCCGCAGCCGTCACGATTCTCTTCGCCGTTCGCTTCGTTGTGTTTATGTTCGTAGCTTACGGTATCTTTTAATGTAAAACCATCATGGCTGGCAAGGAAGTTGATTGACGCACCCGGCGCGCGCCCCTCACGGTCAAAGACGTCGGCGGAGGCGGCGAAGCGCATGGCGAAGCCGCCCAACGTGCCCTGATTGAGCAGCCAGAACCGCCGCATATCGTTGCGGTACAAGTCGTTCCACTCGCCGAAGGGGGCGGAGAAACGCCCTAGGGAATAACCCTCCGGGGTGGCGTCCCAGGGCTCCATGATGAGCTTGAGCCGTGAAAGAACCGGATCCCGCCGCAGAATTTCGAGGAAGGGAGAGCCGGCGGAAAACCCGGGAGTCCGCCCGAGAATCGCGCCGAGGTCGAAGCGGAAGCCGTCGATATGGTATTCCTGCACCCAGAAATGCAGGCAGTCCCGGGCCCAGCGGATGACCTCCGCCGAGGTGAGGCGCAGGGTGTTGCCGCAGCCCGTCCAGTCGGTGGCTTTGCCCGACGGCTCCAGCCAGTAATAGCTTTCGTTGTCGATGCCGCGCTGGCACAGGGTCGGCGAAACATCGTCCAGCTCCGCCGTATGATTGAGAACGATATCGAGAATCACTTCGATGCCGGCGCGGTGCAGGGCCTTGACGGCGTCCTTGAACTCGACGTGGGCCGATGTGCCGGGCAGACCGGAGCCGTAACGGGTTTCGAGGGCGAAGGGCGCCAGCACGTTGTAGCCCCAGTAATTGGAAAGCCCCAGCGCCTGCAGCCGCGGCTCGTCGGTGTGCAGCTGCACGGGCAGCAGCTCCAGGGCGGTAACGCCCAGCTCCTTGAAATAACTCAGCATTTCCGGGTGGGCCAGCGCCGCGTAACTGCCGCGCAACGCCTCCGGAACCGCCGGATGCAGTTTGGTGAGGCCGCGCACGTGGGCTTCGTAGATGATGGTGCGGCCCCAGGGTGTGCGCGGCGGCCGGTCATCTTCCCAGTCATAGGGGGTGGGGGCGGCGACAATGCTCTTGGGAATGAACGGGGCGGTGTCGGCGGCCGGGTCGTAGAGGGCCGGGTGGTCGCGCACGTCAGCGTCGAGCAGGCGGGCGCGCGGATCAATCAGCAGCTTGTTCGGGTTGAACTGCAGGCCTTTCCAAGGGTTCCACGGGCCGTGCACCCGGTAGTTGTAGCGGGTTCCGGGGGTGAGGCCGGGGATGTAGCCGTGCCACACCGGGCCGGAGCGGCCGGGAAGCGTTTGGCGGGTTTCCCGGCCGGAATCATCGAACAGACACAGCTCCACCTTGTCGGCGCGGGCGGAAAACAGGGAGAAATTCACCCCTTTCCCGTCATAATGACTGCCCGGCGGCTCGGCTGATCCGATGTACGTTTCCGCCATGGGCCTCACCCGGCCTTGACCAAATAGAGTGTTGCCAGCGGCGGCAGGGTCAGGCTCAGGGAATGCTCGCGGCCGTTGCTGTAGACCTGTTCGCTGGTGACGGAGCCGAGATTGCCGACATTGCTGCCGCCGTAGTGGCTGGAATCGGTGTTGATCAACTCGCGGTAGACGCCGGGCTCACGGATGCCGACGCGGTAATTGTGGTGTACGGCGGGGGTCAGATTGCAGATGACGATGACCGTATCGCCCGTCTGGTCGACG
>JAISTL010000031.1 GCA_031272615.1 Methylobacteriaceae bacterium
ATAAATCAACGGTATTGATGATTTATTTTTAATATTTGCGCAAATTCCGCAAATTGGCCAATCAAAATGGTTATCTTGGCATTTTAACGTCAAAGCGCAACGAATTCGCACAGCCGTTCCACTGCGCGCAACGCCATCCCCCTATCCACTGTTCGCCAGTTTGCCGCGATAGGCGGTGAAGGTGATGAATTTCAAGCGTTTGAACAGTTCCGGAAGGTCGGTGCGCACGATGTCGCGGTGTTCCTTCGGGGTGGCGATGGCCTGGGCCCGGCCGGTCTTGACGTCGGGGGCGTCGGGTTTGGGGGCGTTGACGACGATGTTCAACAGGCCGCTGTCAATCAGCTGGTCCTTCTCGATGACAATGGAATTGGCGCCGGGAATGGGGCCGATGAACGAGCGCGATTCATCCTCGCGTCCGGGAATGTCGGCGCCGAGCTGAATATTGCTGCCGTTGCCGTGGTCGCACTTCAGCCAGGTCACCACATAGGTTCCGGGCTCGATCTGGGTGAACGACAGCGGATTGGCCTTGAGATACTCGTTGGTTTCCGCCTCGTTTTCGCTGGTGTTGAAGGTCACCGTCGTGCCGGGGCTGAGCCGCCGCGTCAGCGCCGCCACCGGCGACTGGTTGGCCTCAGGTGTAATCTGCTCCACCGCCACATGGTTCTCCAAGTCCAGCTTGCCGCCGACCACCCGGCGCAACCGTGCCTGTGAGGCGGCGCAGGCCTTCTTTTCAAAGGCGACGCGGGCGATGATCGCCGCGCCCTTGGCCTTGATGACGGTGTCGATCTGCTCCGCCGCGGTCGGCACCGGCGCTTGGGCCGAGCCGCCGAAATCAAAGGGCGAAAAACTCACGCACCCCGCCGATATCACACAGGCCGCCACCGGAACCGCGCCCTTGAACACACTCAGCATACCGCCTCCTCACAACCCGTTCCCCGGGTCTTTGACGTGCCGTTTTACCGCACAGATATTTGTCACTTTGCCGGAGCTTTCGCAACCTTTCTTTTCGCCACCAGGATGATTCCGGCTGAAACCATTACCAGCGCCGCCAGGAACCGCCAGTTGCCGATGGAGTCCCCAAGGTAGAGGGCGGAAAACACCGCGCCGGCCACCGGAGTAAGGAAGGAGAACACCGAGATCAGGCCCACCTCGTTGTATTTCAGCAGCACGCTCCACAACGCGAAACCGAAGGAAGAGATGGCGATGAGAATCGCGAACACCACCGCGACCTCCGGGGTCACGCGTCCGAGCGGCACGCCGGAACAATACCCCGGCAACAGCAGCAGAAATCCACCGACGGTCAACTGCGCCCCGGCCATGAACATGGCGTCCATATGGCGCGAGAGCTCCTTGCCGTAGATGGACGCCGCCGAAAAGATGAAGGCGGCAAGAATGACATTGCCGTCGCCCAACGGCGAAAACCCGATTTGGAACCGGTCATCGATGTTCACCAGCATCACCCCGGCAAAGCCGATGAGGCAGCCGGCGGCGCGGCGAAAATCCAGACGCTCGTTGCGATAGAGAAAATGCGCCAGCAGCACCGCGAAGAACGTCGATGTGCCGTTCATCACCGCGCCGCGGGAGCCGCTGGTATTGGCCATGCCCCAATAGAAGAAGACATATTGCAGGGTAGTCTGGGTGAGACCGAGGATGAAGAGCTGGCCCACGGCGCGGCGGCCGATGTTGAACGCCTTCGGGTGAATCACCAGCACCAGCGCCAGCAGCACGATGCCGGCGATGAAAAAGCGGTAACCGGCGAACAGCAGCTGCCGGGTGATGTCGTCCGGCCCGACGGCCAGCAGCTCATAACCGCGCTTGATGCCGGGATAGGGCCCGCCCCAGGCGATGCAGCACAGGCCCGCCAGCACACAGACAATGGGCCGGTTGGTGAAGAACGCCCTGAGACGCCCGGTCTGGGTCTCGGCAGTCACTCCCCGCCCTCCCGTTTCGGCGCGTTCACGCTCGCCGTGCTGTCCTTCTTCGGGCGATCATCCGGGAGCGCCTCGCCGGTTTCCCGGTAATAGACGGTTTCGGCGATATTGGTGGTGTGGTCGCCGATGCGCTCGACATTCTTGGAACAGAACATCATGTGGGTGCAGAAAGCAACGGAGCGCGGGTCCGCCGCCATTTGCGCCAGCAGTTCGGCGAGCAGGGTGGAATCGAGGGAATCGATGGCGCCGTCCCGCCGCCACACATCCACGGCGCGTTCGATGTCCCGGCGGGCGTGGGCGTCCAGCACGTCGCGCAGCTGCGCCAACGCCAGTTCCCCCATGTGCCGCACGCTCAGCACCATGCCCTGAAGGTCGCGGTAATCGCGGATGGCGATGGCGCGCTTGGCGTTGTTCTTGGCCCGGTCACCGATGCGCTCCAGGTCCCCGGCCATGCGGATGGCGGCAATGGTCTCGCGCAGGTCCGTCGCCATGGGCTGACGCCGGGCGATGGTCAGCACCGCCCGTTCCTCCACTTCCCGCTGCAGTTTGTCCAGGGTCTTGTCCCGGGCAATAACCTCCCGCGCCAGGTCGGCGTCGCGGCGCACCAGGGCCTCGACGGCGTCGGCCAGCATGGTTTCCGCCACGCCGCCCATTTCGGAAATCATGGTGCTCAGCGTATTCAGCTCGGTGTCATAGGAACTGACGATGTGAGACATTGAGTGCAACTCCTTGACGACCCCGCCGGATCGTCATTCATCGAAGATGGACGGCGTCGTATCGACGGATGTCGCCGTGCGCGCCGTGAGACAGTCGGCGTTCATGGCGGCGACAAGGGCGGCGACGTCCGGGAACCGCTTCTCCTCCCGGACAAAGGCGACGTATTCCACATCGATGCTCTGGCCGTAGAGATTGCCGGAAAAATCAAACAGAAACACTTCAAGGCGCGGCGCGCCGTCATCGAAGGTCGGGCGCTTGCCGAAACTGGCGACTCCACTGAACACCCGGTTGCCCACCCGCGCCCGCACGGCGTATACGCCGTATTTCAACGGGCAGGCGTCGTCAAGCCGCATGTTGGCCGTCGGGAACCCCAGCGACCGCCCGCGCTTTTCACCGTGCTGCACCTCGGCGCGCACAAACCAGCGATAGCCGAGAAACAGGTTGGCGCGGGCGATATCGCCCTCGCGAAGCGCGGCGCGTATCACCGAGGACGACACCACCACGCCGTCAATTTTCACCGCCGGCACCTCGATGAGCGGCACACCGCGCGCCCGGCAGGCGGCGGCCATCACCGCGGGCGTGCCGGTGCGCCCGGCGCCGAAGTGGAAATCATGGCCGATGACCAGGCCGCCGACGCCGATGTCGTCGAAGAGCCAGGTCATGAAAGCGCCGGCGTCCATGGCCGCCAAGGCCGCGTCGAAGGTTTTGAGGAACACGCCGTTCACCCCGAAATGGGCGAGAATGGCGAGTTTGACCCCCTCGGGCGTCAGACGGACGAAGTTCTCCTTGGCGCGGAAAAAGCTCATGGGGTGCGGCTCGAAGGTCATGGCCGCCGATGGTTTGTGCAGAGTTCCGGCAAGTTCCCGCGCCTGTTGAATCAGCACGCGATGGCCCTGATGCAGCCCGTCGAAATTGCCGACGGCCATCACCGCCTGTCTCAGTGTCGGCGGGACGGCGCCGCCGTCCCGCCACACCACGAAGGGCGGCGGTTCCGGGGTACGGCCCGGCGACGGCGGGAGATGGGAGTCGGTGGTATCCATGATGTTTGCCCGGTCTTTCCCTTCCTCTCAAAACGGCAGCAGCCAGGTGGGCTGAAACGCCTGCCTGGCGAACCAGGCGTCGACATAAGCCTGGGCCCGCCCGCGGAACACCCCGGAATGAATGCCCGTGGTCACCATCAGCGAGTCGACGCCGAAGTTCACCGCCCCGGCGATGTCGGTGCGGATGGCGTCGCCCACCGCCAGAATGTCCTT
Organism: Methylobacteriaceae bacterium; assembly: GCA_031272615.1. Lineage (GTDB taxonomy): Bacteria > Pseudomonadota > Alphaproteobacteria > Rhizobiales > Beijerinckiaceae > Hohaiivirga. The sequence continues at coordinate 3,902 of JAISTL010000031.1, forward strand.
TTTCTCGAAGCGCCGGCCCGCCGCCTCTTCGGCCAGTTCCCGCGCCAGTTCGTAAATCGGCGGGTGGGGCTTCCCGGCCCAGAACACGTCGCCGCCCATCTGTTCATAGGCCAGCGCCAGACTGCCGGCGCACTCCACCAGCCGCTCGCCGCGCTCGACCACGAGATCGGGGTTGGCGCAGATGAACGGCAGGTCGCGGGCGCGAATCGCTTCCAGTTCCGCGCGGTAATCCTGCACCATTTCGGTGAGGTCATCGCGCAGGCCGGTGCAATAGACAAAATCCGCTTCCGCCAACGGCGCCTCCCGCGGATGCGCGGTGCGGAAATACACCCCGGCCATGTCTGTGCCGATATGATACATTTTTTGCCCGGCGCGCAGGGTCAGCTGCCGCTGGGCGAGATCCCCCGAGGTCGCCATACGGTCCCAGCAGGCGCGGGTTACGCCGATGCCGTCGATTTGCTCGGCCACCGCCTGCCAGAAGCGCGGCGAATTGGTGATGAGCACCACGACGCCCCCGCCGGCGCGATACTCCGCCAGCATGTCGACGGCAAACTCATAGGGCCGCACGCCGTTGTGCAGCACGCCCCACACGTCGGCGAACACACAGGGGTAGCGGTGCGCGGCGTCCCGGAAGGCGGAGAGGATGCGGACGGAGTTGGACATGGGGGCTGACGCTTTTGATACCATCACATCGAAACAGGATTGCGTGCGTAAGCCCTTCGCCGCCGCAAGTCAACCATTCATCGGCTCCTTGCTTGTCCCGATGCATTTTCAGAATTTTTTAAGGACGTTCCAAGGATTTCCCCGCGGCGGGAGTCATTACCGGTAGACAAGGGAATGAAGCTGATGCAAGCTGCTGAGACAATTTTACCAATGCCTGCGGGTAAACGATTGAATACGATTCCTGACCCCGATGCCGAACTGGTTTTCAAGGCCGCCGCCGGTGACCGGCGGGCCTTCGCGTTGCTGCTGCACCGCAATTATGACCGGATGTTTCGCGTCATCTGGCGGATCGTCGGCTCGAAAACCGACGCCGATGACATCATTCAGGATGTCTGCCTGGCGCTGGTCACCAAAATCGGCACGTTCCGGGGTGAATCGAAGGTGTCCACCTGGCTGACGACCATTGCCGTCAACGCCGCGCGGGATTATCTGCGCCGCCGGAAATCCCGGGCCAGAACCGTGGACGGTTACGCCACCGTGGTGTCGCTTTTCCCGTAGGCTGACACCCACAGCCCGCAGCAGGCGCACTGGCTGGCAAGCGCGCTGAGCCGCCTCAAGGAGGATTTGCGCGAAACCGTGGTGCTGGTGGCCGGAGAAGGCCTCACCCACGCCGAGGCGGCCCGCATCCTCGACGTGGCTGAAACCACCGTATCCTGGCGCATGCATGAAGCGCGCAAAGCGCTGAGTCGGGAAGGACTCGCGGAGGTGTTTTATGACTGACAACATGAAACCGTTTCCTCTCCCTGAAACTCCGGAAACTTCGTTCGATGACAAGGCGCGCGCCATCAACGCCGCCCTCGAGGCCTTCGACGCCCACTATCATCCGGGGGAAAAAACTGAAAAAACAGAGACTTATGAAGAAATGACAAAAAACGAAGACGCCTTTCAAGGCTCTTCTTCTCCGGGCGAACAGCAAAATCCCCCTCCGGCTCCCAAACGCCCGGGTTATGTCTACACCGGGATTGCCGCCTGCGCGCTGCTCCTCGTCGCCGGCGCCACCTATATGTATACCCCCGGCGCGTGGTCCCCATATGACGACCTCAATGTGTACCTGGGCGGCGAGAGCCATTACAAGCCGACGCCGGTGCCCGCGTGCCTGGGATGGGGAGCCCACGCATCACCGTTGGTCCCGGGCGCCGTGTGCTGGGAAGAAACTCCGGTTCCGTGTTCGGCTATACCCGATGAGGACAAGGCCAAGCACGGGTGCATCATCAATACGCCGATTCCGTGCAGGTTGGATCACCCCAAGGACCTGGCGAAGTGGGGTTGCGCCACCCCGACGCCGACGCCGAAAGCCACCCCATAAACCCGCAACGCCACCTGCTATCCTTGAGGAACGCAGCAATCCGATGAAAGAATTTGGTGGACATAGTGGACACGGTGGACCAGGTGGACACGATGGGTAATTCCGCCGCCGGCATCACCGGTTGACGTGACGCACCGCCGGTTGGGCAGGGCTGGGATGGCGGACGCCCTCGTCCGCCGCGCGCTGCAGGCGCGGTTGCAGTGTCGCCGGGCTCCCGCCCGGCGACGGGCGGACGAGGGCGTCCGCCATCCCAGCCCTGCCCCCCCACCGGTTGAAATGACGCACCGCCGGTGGCGCCGGCGGTGCAACAAGTCAAACGATGAAGCGGCGGATTCGTCCACCAAGTCCACCAAATCCCGCCCCACAACCAAATCGCGAACAAACACAAAATATTTGAAAGAATTTTCTTGACAGATATAGTTATTAGGTTCATAGAGAAATTATTGAGGCGATAAAGGCGCCCGAAGCTCTCAACACCCC
>JAISTL010000301.1 GCA_031272615.1 Methylobacteriaceae bacterium
TCCAGTGTTTGTAAGAGGAAGAAAGTCTGGATTGCTTCGTTTCTCGTGGGTGACGGCCCAACCGGCGGTGCGTCATGTCAACCGGTGGCGCGGCGAATTCGTCCACCGTGTCCACCAAGTCCACCCGGTCCACCCAGTCCACCCGGTCCACCAAGTCCACCAAAAATTCCCCATTCCCCATTCCCGTCTACCTTCCTTCCCGGGCATAGGCTTCCACCGCGCGGATGCGGTCGGCGGTTCCGGGGTGGGTGGAAAACGCCTGGGGGCTTTTGTCGCCGCGCCGGTAGAGGATGCGGAAGAAGCGGGCCAGCGCCTCCGGGTCTTTCCCGACGCGGCGCATGATGTCCACCGAGTAACGGTCCGCCTCGTTCTCCGCCTCGCGGGAATAGGAGAGGGTGAGCACGGCGGCGCCCTGGGTGAGAATGTGCTCGGCGGCGGAGCCCACGTCGCCGGCGATCATCATGATCAGCGCCACCGCCCCGGCGTTGCGGTACAGCTGCTTGATGCCGTGGCGTCTTGCGACATGGCCGAGTTCGTGGCCCAGCACCGCCATCAGCATATCGTCATCGCCCTTGGCCAGGTTCACCAGTTCATCGGTGAGCACCACCGTGCCGTCGGGCAGGGCGAAGGCGTTGGCCTCCATGCGGCCGCCCCGGCGGAAGTTGAGGCTGTAGGTGTAGGCCGGATCCGCCGCGGCGGCAAGGGCGGCAAACTCCGTTTCCAGCCGCCGCCGCTCATCGGCCGGCAGGGTGCTTGACTGAAAAACAGTTTGGTCCAATGTGGCCATGCTGCCGCGGGACGCCACCCGCAGCACCGATTGCGGCGTGAGGTCCGAGGCCACATCCGCCAGCACCGGCAGGCCGAAGCGGAAAATACCGGCAATCAGCAGCAGCGTCGCCGCGACGAACAGCAGCAGCCGCGGGCGGAACTCCTCCAGCCGCGGCACGAGGCTTTCGCGGCGGCCGTGGCGGCGCAGCAGGGCGTCGATGCCGTCATTGTCGTTGGTTTCAAACAGCGAGTTGTCGGGGAACCTGAGACGCCGGGGAATCTGCGCCAGCCGGTCGGAAACGGCGACGGCCTCCACCGCCGCCCGCGACAGAATGCGCGACGGATATTCGTCGGCGACCACCACCATGTCCTGGTTGCGTTCCTTGAGAATCGCCGGTTCGCTGCGGCTGGCGCCGGGCGGGTGCCAGAAGCCGGAAACGACCACGGGGGTGAGGGAGTCAGAAGCCGAAGTCAAAACCCAATCCTCCCGTATCCATGAATTCCGCACCGGTGACCGAGCCCTCGGGGTTAAGCGAGTCGACGATGCTGTCGACATCCTTTGTCACCGCCAGCGCCGTGTGGGCGTAAACGAAGCGCGCCATGCGCACCGCGCCCCACGGCCGCAGCAGCCCGAGGCTGACGATGGTGAGGATGAGGTTGCTCACCCAGATCCAACACCAGACGAGCGGCTTCACCGTGCTCTGCACCCGGGCGAACACAACGCCGGTCGGCGGCGGCGCATGGGGAGCCGGGGGCGGCAGCGGCCATTCCGCCGTCACCGACGAACGGATGGCGTTCATGATCCAGATGCGGTAACAGGCGGCGAGCAGCAGGGGCAAAATGACAAACGAAAACAGAAAGGCGGAGACGGCAACCGCCATGGGGTCGGAAAGCGTGTGGGAATTCAAATTCGGGGAGAGTATTTTAGCGTTCATGCCCAACAACACCGCCACAACGGCAGCGAAAGTGACCAGCAAAATCCCCAACCCCAGCGCCTTGAACCACAGGCCGAAAAGCTTGCCCGTGCCGACATTCACCCTGAAGCGCACGCCGCCCCAGCTGAGATTGTCGAACAGGTAGGCGTTGAACCGCCGCGCCGCCCACGGATGCAGCAGCGTGAGCGTCGAGACTGTGAGCAACGGCGCAATGACGCAGGCCACAAGGGCGCCGCCGACGCCGCCGGTGAAGCGGAAGCGGATATTGCGCCAGCTGGTGTTGTGCGCCGCGAACCTGAGCCCGCGGGAAATCATCCACGGTATCAGCAGGACCAGCGACAGCGACAGCAGCGCGCCGACGGCCGGATTGAAGAAGCGTACGACGCCCACCGCCGCCACGATGGAAAAGACGATGAGGCGGCCCTTGAAAATCTGCCCGCCCCGGGCGTGGTAATCGAAGGAATGGCCCCGGACATGGGTGTTGGCGTAGAAATAGCGGTTGCGCCGCACCTTGGCCCACGCCGAATAAATGCCGAGGGTGACGATGGTCAGCAGGATGTTGACGATCCATATGCCGAAATATTCCCGCCCGGTGCCGGTGAAGACAACGGGCTCGAACGGCTGTTCACTGTCCACCGCGGCGGGCAGCGGCCCGTTGTCCCGCCGGAGAAACGGCGCGCCGGGCATTTCAGGGGGGCGAAAACCGGAGGTTGACGTCAAAACCCGATTCCTTCCGTGTCCGAGGTCTCCGCGTCGGCGGAGGCGCTTTCAGCAGTAGCTGTTTCGATGAACTTGTCAACATCGCCGCGCACCGCCAGCGCCGTGTGTTCGCAGAGAAACCGCATGGTGCGGACGGCGCACCACGGCCACGCCAGGCCGAGACTAAACAGGATGCAGAACATGTTGCCGAGCCGGAGATTCGCCCACTCCCCGGGAGGGAGCGTGGAACGCATGCTGAGGCCGACGGTTCCGGCGCCGGGCGGGGAAGCGGCAACATGCTCCGGCGGAAATCGCGCCGCCAACCACTGCCAGATATCCGTCACCAGATACTCCAGGATCACGGAAAAAACCGCAGGCCACCACCTGAATCGGAACGGGAGGGTGAACCGCCACGGTTCCATCAAGGTCCGCCATTGTTGCGTCGCCGGGTCTTCGGGCGGCTCGGGTTCCGCGACCGGGTCCGGCGCCGACCCGGCTCTCACCGACGAGCGGAGGGCGTTCATCATCCTGGCCCGGTGGGTGAGCGGGAGCCACAGGATGAAGGCGATGAGGAGGCCGGTGAACAGGGCATGGAAAATATACCGGATGGCGACCGACGTCCCGGAAGGGGGAGTGTGCACGAAGAGAAGCAAAAGGAATGTCCCCAACGCCAGGCCGAGTCCGACGAATATCCCGCGGACCACCGCGCTGCACCAAAGATCATAGAGGGTGTCGACATCGGCGGTCACCCGGAAGCGCAGATTGCCCCAGTAAAGATGACGGAACAGGTAGTTGTCCGTCGTCCGCGTCGACAGCACCGGGGTGGCGAACAAGAGCACTGTCATCACGCTCGACCCCATCAGCAGCGTGACAAGCAGCGGCAACAGGACGGCGCCAAGATAGACGGTCGCCGCGGCGCACTGGACAATCGCCATCGCGGCGAACGCGCCGCCGAAACCGCCGGTGAACCGGAAGCGCACTCCCCGCCAGCTGGTGTTGCGCGCCGCGGCGGTGAGCTTGCGGTAGAACACCCACGGCGCCAGAATGAACAGGGTCGGCAGAAAGAGGGTCAAAGCCGTCCGGTTGACGAAATACAGCGCGACCGCCGCCGCCGCCCAGACGAGCAGCAGGACGCGGCCGAAGAGTATCGGCCCGGGCCGTCCGTGGTATTCGAGGGGAACCCCCAGAAGATGGGTGTGGGAGTGGAACCAGCGCCTGTGCGCCACCGTCGCCCACGCCGAATAAATGCCGAGGGTGACGAGGGTCAGCAGAGCGTTGACCATCCATATTTTGCTGTATTCCCAAGCATCGCCGGTGAAGACGACAGGCGTGAAGGCGTCATCGTTGCCGGCCGCGGCGGCGGGCGGCGCCTGCGCCGGGGCCGGCGGCGGCCCGGGTTTGCGGCGTTTCGCCCACGGCGACGGAAAGCGCCGCCGGGCGTGCTCCAGCATGTGGTGGCGGTGGCTGCGGAATAAGCCCGGAATGTCGGGCATGGCACGCTCCAGGTCAGCGACGACGGGCGAAACGCACCCATGGAACCGAATCAGGAAATTGCCGCCGCAGTATACCCCGCGGCCGATGGATCGGCAACAGCGCCCGCCCGGCTATTTGGGCTTTTTGGCCTTCAGCAGTTCGCGGATTTCCTCCAGCGCCGCCAGGGTCTGATGCTGGGTTTCGAGGATGGAACTCAGCAGCTGCTCCTGCCGCTGGCCGTAAAACTCCGCCTGAATCAGCAGATTGTTGAGATAGCGCGGCGCGTCGAAGCGCGGCGCGTGGCTCCAGCTCCAGCGGTCCAGCCGGGTGCGGTCGTAGCTTTCCAGAATCGGGCGGCTTTCCTTTTCTTTAGGAGATTCAGGGGCTTCCTGTGTCATGACGGGCCTTTCTCAAAGGAATCGGAGTTTGTGGAAAGGAAACGTTACCCCGTTCCGGACGATTTGGCAAGAGTGCAGGTGGAAACAGGGTTAAACCGCCGCAGGGTCCGGGCAAAGCGCCGGTTCGGCGGGAGTCAGAAGCCGAAGTCAATGGCCAGTCCCTCGATGTCCATGAATTCCGAACCGGCGGCGGAGCCTTCAACCGCGAGGCTGTCGACGACATCGTCGAGATCGGCGGAGATCGCCAGCTCGGTGTTGCCGTAAACGAAACGCGCCATGCGGATGACGCACCACGGCCGCGCCAGGCCGAAGCTGAGAAGGGTGAGGACAAGGTTGCTGGTC
>JAISTL010000198.1 GCA_031272615.1 Methylobacteriaceae bacterium
CGACCACCCCGGCGCCGATAACCAGAACGTCCACGTCGGTCATAGGGGGCATTCCCTCAGGCGTTTCAGGCAGATTTCGCGGTATTCCGCCAGGTCTCCGGCGAGGCCGACCCTGCCGATCTGCACCAGAGTCCACAGGAGTTCGCGGGCTATGAGCGCCGGGGTCATGTCGCGCACCTCGTCATAGCTGCACAGGCCGTGTTCGGCGATGACATAACGGGCGAGTTCCTCGGTGAGATCGAAATTGGAGACAATCATCGCCAGATCGATGGCCGGATGGCCGCGCCCGGCGTATTCCCAGTCAATCACCCACAGGCGTTCGCCGTCGTCCATGAAATTGTTGGGGATGAGGTCCGAGTGGGCCAGGCTCACCGGCGGCAGGCGCGGAATAGAGGCGATGATGCGCTTCAGGCGGTTTTCATCGTCGGCGTCGAGGGTCCCGGCGGGCAGCATGTCCATATAGGCCGGGAGGATGGCGGTCAGGTCGAATTCGTGGACGATGCCTTCCGGCGTGCCGTCATGCAGGCGGCGCAGCACCGCGGCGATGCGCTTCAAAACCGCTTTGTCGGCGCCGTCCTCGATGACGAGGCCACGCCCGTCGATGAAGGCGGACACGACGATGCCGTCGGCGGCGTAGAGCACCGGCGGGGCGACTCCGAACTCCGCGGCCTTGAGCACCGCCAGGCGTTCATTGTCACGGAAGATGAAATGATGCGGCAGGTCCACGCCGAAACGGGCGAAATACCTGCCGGTGTCATCGGTGACGAAGAAATTGCAGTTGGTACGGCCGTCCTCGATGATGCTGAACGCCGGGGCGCCCCGCCAGATGGGAAGCGGCGTCAGGCGTTTGACAGCCTCGGCGCGGGCGGAAGTCATGTCTGCCATGCTGAATCTCCTTGATGCAAGGGCTTGCCGAGCCCGGTTTTGATTATCGTTGGTTTGCGGGCATCGCGATTCTTCAGGCTCGAAATATGCCTGTTTTGTGGTCAAATGTCCACAAAAATGTGGTTATTCAGTCAAAATAATGTGTGATTATGCACAACTTTGCCGCATTGTCAGCCGGTGAGTCGTGGAGTAGAGAAGGGAGAAAGCGGCGCTTCCCAACCCGCGCCGCACGGGAGCCCCCGATGAAACCGGCCGTCCGCCACAAGAAACTTCTGGCCAAACTCAGGGAAAGCAATATGCTGTCCGTGGAGGAGCTGGCCGAGGCTTTCGACACCTCCCGGGAGACCATCCGCCGGGACATCACCTTTCTTGCGGCCAACAACCGGCTGCGCAAGGTGCACGGCGGCGCCGTGAGCATGCCCAGCGGCTTCGAACAGCGCTTTCAGGAGCGGGCTGGCGCCATGCGTGAGGAAAAGCTGGCGGCCTGCCGCAAGGCGCTCGCTTTGGTGCGGCCGGGCGAGAGCCTGTTCATCGACAACGGCACCACCACGCTGATTTTCGCCGAGCTGCTGCTGGATGTGAGGGATCTGACGGTGTTGACCAACTCTCTGCGCATTGTCAACCTGCTGAGTTCCCGCCACAAGGTGTTTCTGCTCGGCGGCTGGGTGGATGCCGACGCGTCGGCCACCATCGGGCCGGGCGCCATTCTGCAGGCGGGGCAGTTCAACACCGACCACGCGTTTTTGAGCATCGGCGGCATCACCCTGGATCACGGTTTCTGCGATTTCACCGAGCCCGACGCCGCCATCGCCCTGGCGATGCTGAAAAACGCCGCCAAGACCACCATCATCACCGACCACAGCAAGTTCTGGAAAAACGCCCTGGTGCGCATGTGCGCCCTGGAGGAGATCGATTGCCTGGCCACCGACGCGCCGGTTCCCGAGGAATTCCTGCCGCGTTTCAAAACGGGCAATGTGCGGATTTTATAACCGCCTTTCCGTGTTCCCTGATTTCCGGAAAATAAATTTAATTTCAATGAGTTATCAAGGATCTACCGAGGCGCGCGCCGCCCCTGCTACAAAATAGTCAGTTGTCAAGCCGTCCGCGGACAGGTACACATGTCTTAAGATGTCCGGTTAGGGGCGGGGGTAATGAGGGTCCACAAAGAAATCGCGTTCGTCTGCCTTGCGGCGCTTTTCCTGCTTTTGGCATACCCGTTTCAATACGCTGTCGGTGAGCTGGCCCGGGATCTCGGTCGCCCGGGATACATCCTGCATTTTCTGTCGTTTGTGTTTGCGGCGACCGGGTTGGTCGCCGTCCGGTTCCGGCACGGACACCCGGAGGCCCGCCTGGCCGCGAAGTGCATCGGCTTCGTCATGGGCGCCGTGGCGTTGCTGCTGGCGTCACAGCTTCTGGTATATCCAGGCAATGTGCGGATGATTTTCGCCGGGCTGGCGCTCTCCTTCGCCGGCATTCCCATCCTTGGGCGCTTGCTGTTCAGGAGCGGCGCCACGCTGAAGGATACGGCGTGTCTTGTCGGTTTCGCCGTATTGTTCGGCCTGCTGACTGCCGCGGCGGTACACCGGTTTGTGCCCGATGACCCGTTCCCCGGCTCCCGTCTCAGCGCCGACGAGGAAGCGGACATCGCCGCCCGCCTGGATCACCACCGCACCCATACCCGCGGCGGGCAGGTGGCGGAGCTCGATGATCCTCCGACCCTGACGTTCCCCTCGGGCGCCGATCTGCCGCGGCTCGACGGCGCGCTGTCCCTCAATACGCTCTATGCCGCCTTTGCCCACGCGGTGTATCCGCCTGACGGTTATGTCATCGATTATCACAACACCATCGCCGCCTACAAGCGACTGGTCGACCGCGAGGTGGACATCATCTTCGTGCCGCTGCCGTCCGAGGCGCAGCTCAATTATGCCGCGAAGAATCGGGCGCGCATGGCGTTCACGCTCATCGCCAAGGAGGCGGTGGTATTTTTCGTCAATCCGCGCAACCGGGTGCAGTCCCTCAGCCAGCAGCAGATTCGCGATATTTATTCGGGCAAAATCTCCAATTGGCTCAGCCTCGGCGGCGGTTTCCATCCGATTCGCGCCTACTACCGCGATGAAGGCAGCAGCGGGCAGGCGTGGTTCCACCGGTTTATGGGCAAACTGCCGTTGATCGAGAGCGCCCGGGTGCGGCCCAACACCCGTCCCGGCGGCATTATTTCGGATGTGGCCGAAACCAGCTCCGATGAAACGGCCGAGCGGGACGTGTTTTCCAGCGCCATCGGCTTTTCCTTCAGATATTTCTGCCGGTTGGCGGTGGAGAAGGGCGCCGTTCGCCTGCTGGCGGTCGACGGTGTGTCGCCGACATGGGACAACATCGCCTCGGGCGCCTATCCGCTGTCCATCGACTATTACGCCGTCACCCTCGAAGACAACGACAACCCCAATATTCCAAAGTTGCTGGAATGGATTCTGTCGCCGCAGGGCCAGTCGCTGGTGGTGAAAACGGGCTATGTCTCGGTGCGGTGAGGGCCCGCGGGACGCGGCAACAGGCGCATACCGGTTCGGCGGGCGGGTGGGCTCGAAGAGTGCTCGAACCCCCAGGCTGTGGAGAATTCTCGTGGCTCGACCGGCGGCATGTCACCTTCCATTCGGATCAAGCGGTGAATCCTGCCGCTGACTTTTCGCCCATCCTAATGCCATTTGAATCGGGAAAAGTAGGGCATATCAGAGTGTTATTGATGACATTCGTTCGTAAAACGCTTTCGACCGAGGTGAGGTTGGTCACATTCAATTTCTCCTAGTTATTGATTATTGACCCGCCAAATAAATATTGCGTTTTGCTTGGAATTATGGTATGGAAGGAGGAATGAATCACTTAGGGTGGATAAGATGAAAGAGACTGAGGAACTAAGAACGAACGCGAAACATATGACCGCGACGGAAC
>JAISTL010000281.1 GCA_031272615.1 Methylobacteriaceae bacterium
TGCTCTTCCGGTTTACCTTTTTCTCGATGCCGTATTTGTCGCCGCCGGAGCGGGAATTCTGTTCGGTGTGTTCGTCGGCCAGTATGTCGTCAACACGTTGCGGCAAAATCGTCTGGAAAAATTCTTCAACGATTTTCCGAATTCCCTGGACGTGGTCGTGCGCGGCGTTTCCGCCGGTCTGCCTTTGATCGACTGTTTGCGTGTTATCGCCAATGACGCCGAAGAACCGGTTCGCGGTGAAATGGCGACGGTTCTGCAGGGTACCACGCTGGGGCTTTCGCTGCCGGAAGCCATCGCCAAGATGGCTGAACGCGTTCCCCTGCCGGAAATCAGCTTCTTCTCGGTGGTGATTTCGATCCAGAGCCGGTCGGGCGGTAACCTGGCTGAGGCGCTTGCCAACCTGTCCAAGGTTATTCGCGACCGCAAGAAAATCCGCGCCAAGGCCAACGCCCTTGCCCAGGAAGCCAAGACCATGGCAACGATTCTGGGCTCTCTGCCTTTCCTGATTTTCTTCGCGAACTATTACCTCAGCCCGAGTTATATCGAGCCGCTCTACACGACCACGCTCGGACGCTGGGCCGTGGCGGGATGCCTGTTCTGGATGGGACTTGGCGCGTTGATCATGCGCAAAATGATCCGTTTCGACATTTAGGAGACGACAGCATGGATTCACTCGCAACTAACATACCCCAGCTATTGCTGATGATAGCCATCGGGTGTCTGGTCGTCATCATCATCATCATCGCCTTTGTCGGTATGCGGGCCCGTGACCTTGAGCATCGCATGGACATTGTCGCCAATGAACGACGCGGCCTGAGCACAACCGCGACCAATCTGACAGGCGCAAAAACCGAACAAAGCGAACTGATCAAAAAGATCGTCGATTCTCTCAACCTGCGCTCCCACATCGGTATCGGCAAGGCCAAGCCTCTACTGATTTCCGCCGGTTTTCGCGGTATGCAGGCGGAAATCACCTTCATGTTTGCACGACTGGCCTGTTGTATCCTGTTCTTCGTTCTGACGCTGTTTTATATCTTCTTTGTCGGGATGTGGGATATTCCCCGTATCATGGCGGTGGTCATCGCCTTGTTTGCCGGTTTCGCCGGTTTGTGGGCGCCCCATGTGTGGGTGCAGAATCTTGTTCAGAAACGTCAGGTTGAGATCAAAAAAGCCTGGCCCGATTGTTTGGACCTGATGCTGATTTGTGTGGACGCCGGTATGTCGGTGGAGCAGGCTTTCCGCCGCGTTGCCGATGAAATCGGCCCGCAATCCGTGGCCTTGGCGGAAGAATTCGCCTTGTCAACGGCTGAGCTCTCCTACCTGCCCAATCGGCGTATGGCATACGACAATCTGGGAAAGCGCATCGGCCTCGAAATTGCCCGCAACCTCGGCTTGGCTCTGATCCAAGCGGAAAAATACGGAACTCCGGTCGGCAATACCTTGCGCGTGCTGGCCCAGGAAAGCCGTGACATGCGTATCATGGAGGCGGAACGTAAAGCCGCGGCTCTGGCCGTGAAGCTGACCATTCCGGCGATGATATTCTTCTTCCTGCCGATTTTCGTGATTATCTTCGTTCCGGTTGTTATCCAGGCTCTCGACCAGGGTCTGATTTAGCCCGAACAGTTGGTGAGATGTGGAGGGGAAAGGGAATTCGGATCTGAACTCACCGTCGGTGCCCGGCGGCATGCCCATCCGGTTCCTTTTGCCTTTTCGCAGCCTGACGACGAATTGCTCAACCTGGTAACGGAAAATGCCTCAAGGAGTCACTGCAGTTGGCTGCACTGTCTGAATGGTTGAAACAATGCGAATGGCTTGAGCGCCTGATGGAAACATGCCGTCAGGCGCTTTCTTTTTCCGACGTGTTCTCCGGGCGCAGAGGCGTTCCATCGACACCCCGTCGCCGGGGTATCAAAGGCGCCGCCCCCTGTGCTCTCATCGGCCTTCTCGCCGTATGGACACCTCCGGCCCATGCCGAAGAATTTGTCGTATCCGCCGCCGCCAGCCTGACCGACGCGTTCCGCGAAATCGGGAAACAGTTTGAACAGCGCTATCCCGAGGCAAAGCCAACCTTCAACTTCGCCGGGTCCGGAGCTCTGTTGCAGCAGATTGTCAACGGCGCACCCGTTGACGTGTTTGCCTCCGCCGACCAATTCACCATGGATGAGGCCGTGCGGAAGGGCGTTGTGACCCAAGCAGAACAACAGGTTTTCGCGATCAACGAGCTTGTCCTCGCCGTGCCTCGGGGTGACGCGCCTCGGGTGATGCGTCTCGAGGATTTGCTGCAACCCGGTATCGAGCGGATCGCCGTCGCCAATCCGGCCCACGTTCCCGTCGGCCGTTACACGAAAGATGCCTTGGAACGAGCCGGACTGTGGACTGAACTCCAAGGGAAAATCATCATGACGCAACATGTGCGCCAGTCTCTTGAGTATGTTTCCCGCGGTGAAGTGGATGCGGGTTTCGTCTACCGGACCGATGCCGCTGTCGCCGCCGCCAGCGTCACGACGGCATTCACGGTCACCACCGGTGAGCCCGTCCGCTATCCCATTGCACCGGTCAAGGCGGCTCAGCATCGCGACGAAGCCGAGAGATTCATCAGATTTGTCCTGTCTCCGGACGGGCTGGAGATTCTCTCCCGTTTCGGCTTTTCCAAGCCTTAGTTTTGTTTTATGCTTTGTTCCATGAATTCGGCCGGCAGCGGTGCAGCGTATCATCGCCGGCCCCTTTCCTTCTGATAATCAAGGGTGACGTTCATGGACGCATTACTGCCGGCGTTGCTGTTGTCGTTGAAAGTCGCCGGATGGAGTACGCTGATCGCGCTCGTTCTCGGCGCCGGCGCCGGATACGCCCTGTCAAGAATGTCTCTGACCGGAAAGGAAATTCTGGATTCCCTTCTGACTTTGCCGATGGTACTTCCGCCGACAGTGCTGGGCTATTATCTGCTGGTACTGATCGGCCGCAGGAGCATACTTGGCCGATGGCTTTATGATACTTTCGATATCCGTTTGGTCTTCACTTGGCAGGGTGCGGTGATTGCCGCGGTTGTCGTTATTTTTCCTCTGGTGTTCAAACCCGCGCGAGCCGCTTTTGAAGAGGTCGATCCGCAGCTGGAACAGGCAGCGCGTACTCTCGGCCTGTCGGACGTGTCGATTTTCTTCCGGGTTACTCTGCCGTTGGCGTGGCGCGGTATTCTCACCGGGGCACTGCTTGCCTTTGCCCGCGCACTGGGCGAATTCGGCGCCACGCTGATGGTCGCCGGAAGCCTGCCGGGCAAAACCCAAACGATATCCATCGCAATTTACGAAGCGGTTCAGGCGGGAGATGAAACAACGGCGCTTACCCTGGTGCTGGTGGTTTCGGTTGTCTGCGTGCTGCTCATGATAGGCTCATCACGTTTGAAACCGCATAAACGCGTGGATTGAGGGGAAAACCATGCTTGATGTCCACATTGTGAAAAAACTGAGGACACTCGCTCATCCCTTTGAGTTGAACGTCACTTTTTCCGCCGCTGAAACGGTACGCCGTCTGGTTGTCCTCGGACCGTCCGGCGCGGGAAAGACCCAAACCCTGAAAGCCATTGCCGGTTTGACAACTCCCGATGACGGATTTATCCGGTTTTCAGGGCAGTCTCTTTTCCACCACCAACAACACGTCAATCTCACTCCGCAGGCCCGCGCATTTTCGTTTGTGTTCCAGGATTACGCGCTGTTCCCCCATCTCACGGTGCGCCAGAACATCGCCTTCGGGTTACGGACCGGGCCGTTCAACCCGCGCCGCGCCATGCGTTTCGAACCGGTGGAAATGCTGCTGAACCGCTTCCATCTTATCGGCGTTGCCGATGAATACCCCGACGTTCTTTCCGGAGGTGAGAAACAGCGGGTGGCCTTGGCGCGGGCGATTATTGTCCGACCGCGACTGCTGATACTGGACGAGCCTTTTGCGGCGCTGGATGAAGCGTTGCGTGATACCATGCGTGAAGAACTCGCAGCCCTGCTCACGGATTATGGGTTTCCCCTGATCATGATCAGCCATGACAAAAAAGACGCGGAATTGTTTGCCGATCAGGTAATCGAACTTTCAAACGGCGTTGTTGTCGCCAGCGGATAAATCATGGACGGACACCGGAACGACCGGTTGAGCGATTCATGGCGGCGATCTGCAATAGCGCCCGGGAGGCGACGGTATCGGCGAGTGTCCCCCGGCGACGGGATTCCAGCAGAGTTTCATCCAGCAGCCGAATGACCTGTTTCAGGGCGCGGGTGTTCCATCTGCCGAGCTGGAGGCGAACGGCATCCTTGCGCTTGAAGAACAGCTGCGGCTTCCAGCTGCTGAGAACCGCCTCCGGGCTTTTTCCGGACTCTGTTTCCAGTCTCGCCGCAAGCAGCTGTACGGCGTGATTCAAGGCGGCGGTCAGCAGAACATGAATGGGCGTTCCTTCTTCGATGAGGCGGCGCATGTTGGAATCCATTCGCTCGGCATCACCGCTGAAGGCGCCGTTGACCACATGG
>JAISTL010000294.1 GCA_031272615.1 Methylobacteriaceae bacterium
AGTTATACGAGACCCGCGCGAGGGTGGTGAACGTGTGTTTCGGTTTGAGTACCAAGGTGCTTCGAAGGTGTTTAATGCCGATATAGACACCGGTTGGGTGGAAGCGGAAAGCAGACTTAGCAAAAGAAACAAAAAGTACGAAATAGAAGATATTTTTCATATGATGGGTAGACTGAATAAAGTCACATTTTCTGTTGATTTGGATTTTATTGAATGGGATGGACTTTCGGAAGAAAGACAACGATTGTTCTTTAGTCAATTTCTGAAGGTGTTTAAAGTTGCCGCGGTGTCGAGGGGATTTCAAAACAGAGCGTTCTTTGTAACCACACGAGGCACTAAGACACCTGACCAATTTCGGGTAACGTCGTTGCAGGTATAAATAATATTCCGCCGGGGAGTGTGAGTGCGCCCATCGCTTCCTTGCATTTTCCGCGCCCACCCGCTAAAGACGGCTGAAAAGCGGTCAAGGCCGCACATCATCATCGGGGGTTTCTCGTGGCGCGGCAGTTCATCTATCACATGCGTGGTCTTTCCAAAACCTATGCCGGCGGCAGGAAGGTTCTGGACGATATCAACCTGTCGTTCTATCCGGATGCCAAGATCGGCGTTCTCGGCGTCAACGGCGCCGGGAAATCAACGTTGCTGCGCATCATGGCCGGGCTCGACGGTGAATTCAACGGCGAGGCCTGGGCGGCGGAGGGCGCCCGCGTCGGTTATCTGCCGCAGGAACCGCAGCTCGACCCCGACAAAACCGTGCGTGAGAACGTTCTGGAGGGCGTGGCCGGGTCCCGCGCCATTCTGGAGCGCTACAACGAACTGGCGATGAACTACTCCGAGGAAACCGCCGACGAAATGACCGCCCTGCAGGACGAAATCGAGGCGAAGGGCCTGTGGGACCTGGACTCCAGGGTCGACCAGGCCATGGACGCCCTGCGCTGCCCGGAGGATGACGCCGATGTCTCCACCCTCTCGGGCGGCGAGCGCCGCCGCGTCGCGTTGTGCCGTCTGCTGCTGGAACAGCCGGACCTGCTGCTGCTGGATGAGCCGACCAACCATCTGGACGCCGAAACCGTGCACTGGCTGGAAGGGCACCTGCGCGATTATCCGGGGGCGATTCTGATTGTCACCCATGACCGCTACTTCCTCGACAACGTCACCGGCTGGATTCTCGAACTCGACCGCGGCCACGGCATTCCCTACGAGGGCAATTACTCCTCGTGGCTGGAGCAGAAGCAGAAGCGTCTGGCCCAGGAGGGCCGCGAGGAGGAAAGCCGCCGGCGCACCATCGACCGCGAACGCGAATGGGTGGCGGCGTCGCCCCGGGCGCGCCAGGCGAAATCCAAGGCCCGCATCCAGCGCTATGAGGAACTGGTGGCGCGGGCCGCCGAAAAGGCGCCTTCGACGGCGCAGATTGTCATCCCCGTCGCCGAGCGGCTGGGGAACAACGTCATCGAGTGCACCGGGCTGTCCAAGGGCTTCGGCGAGCGGATGCTCATCGACACTCTCTCCTTCCGCCTGCCGCCGGGCGGTATCGTCGGCGTCATCGGCCCCAACGGCGCCGGTAAAACCACGCTGTTCCGCATGATCACCGGCGAGGAACCGCCCGATGCCGGGTCCATCGCCATCGGCGAAAGCGTTCAGCTGGGGTATGTCAACCAGTCCCGCGACAGCTTGAATGACGCCAAAACCGTGTGGGAGGAAATCTCCGGCGGCGAGGAGGTGCTCTATCTCGGCAAGCGGGAAATCAACTCCCGCGCCTATTGCTCGGCCTTCAATTTCAAGGGCTCCGACCAGCAGAAGAAGGTGGGCCAGCTCTCGGGCGGCGAACGCAACCGCGTGCATCTGGCCAAAATTCTCAAGTCCGGCGCCAATGTTCTGCTGCTCGACGAGCCCACCAATGACCTCGACGTCGATACCCTGCGGGCGCTGGAGGAAGCGCTGGAGGATTATGCCGGCTGCGCCGTGCTCATCAGCCATGACCGCTGGTTCCTCGACCGCATCGCCACCCATATTCTGGCTTTCGAGGGTGACAGCCATGTCGAATGGTTCGAGGGCAATTTCCAGGATTACGAGGCCGACAAAAAACGCCGCCTCGGCGTCGACAGCACCATCCCCAAACGCATCAAATACAAGAAATTCAGCCGGTAATTGAGGGAAGACGCAATTCTGCCGGGGTTCACCGCGGCAAGTAATTGAAGAATAAATCATTGTAGTGTTCGACCGGAGTCCTGCCCGCGCAAATTGTTCCGGGCTTCCGGAGTCTTGAGTTTGCCCGATATTCCGACATCGCCCGGGCTAAACCGTTACGTTCGTTCATCTAATCTTTGGACATAAATTTGCTTCATTTCATTACTAAACGACAATCTGCATATTTAGTTAAATTATAAAAACAATCGGGAATTTTTCAGGGAAGTAATCTTATCCGGTCCACGGACCGACAACGGCGGCGCATCGTTCGCTCTCCGAAACAGTTCATGAGTATGGGAGGCCGATAACACTCCGCACCACGTGCGGGAGCGCCCGGTTTTGTGTTCTCGAAAAAGGTTTATGCATGAATAAAACTGAACGTGATGATCGATTCTCCGGCTTTGTGCGCCGGTTCCTGCCCGTGCTGGCGGCGGCGCTGCTGCTGGCCGGGTGCCAGACGACCGGCGACCCCGGGCGGACCGGCAGCCTGGGCAGGGCGCGCAATCCGCAGGTGGCCGCCATGGTGGATCGCCTGGCCCGCAAGCACAACGTGCCGACCCACATCGCCCATGGCGTGGTGCGCACCGAAAGCAACTATCGCTGCAACGCCCGCAACAGCCGCACCGGCGCCACCGGCGTCATGCAGGTGCTGCCGGCGACGGCGCGGGCGGAGGGCGTGCACGGCGACCTCACCCGCTGCGAGGTGGGAATGGAAGCGGGGATGCGCTATCTCCGCAAGGCGCTGGAGCGCGGCGGAACGGGCTGCGAAGGCGTGTCGCTCTATGAGCGCGGCATTTACGCGCCGTTGCGCTGCACTGGTTACGGCCGCAAGGTCATTTCCCGTTCCTACCCGATACAGGAAGGGTGAGAACGGGGGAGGGGGCATCGCCGCGGCGCTCCGGCGGCGATGCTCCCGGCGCCCGTGCCGGCGTCCCGCTGTGTTCAACCGGTGGGTTGTTTTGGCAAAGTGAGAGTGTTCGTCGCCTGCGACAACGTGTCGTTTTTTAAATCTGTGCCCCGCCGGAAAATCTGTATTAGAGTGGCGCGGGGATGTAAGATATCGTTCATATCTTCATCACTGCGGATTCCGTCGCCCCATGGCGAAGAAACATAAATTTCAGGGAATCCGGCACACTGCATTCAACAGCTGAATAAGAGGGGTTCCCTATGGCAAAAAGATTTGTCCTGAATGAAACCAGCTATCACGGCCCCGGCGCCGTAAACGAAATCGTCGGCGAAGTCAAAGGCCGCGGCTTCAAGAAGGCTCTGGTGGTGACCGACAAGGGTCTGGTCAAAGCCGGCATCGCCAAGAAGGTCACCGATGTCCTGGACGGCGCCGGGCTTGTCTACGAGGTGTATGACAACGTGCAGCCCAACCCGACCATCGGCAACGTCAAGGGCGGCGTCGAGGCTTACAAAAAGGCCGGGGCGGATTATATCATCGCCGTCGGCGGCGGTTCTCCGCAGGATACCGCCAAGGCCATCGGCATCATCATCAACAATCCGGAATACGCCGACGTCAAATCCCTGGAAGGCGTCGCGCCGACCAAGCACAAGAGCGTCCCGCTGATTGCCGTGGCCACCACCGCCGGAACGGCGGCGGAAGTGACCATCAACTATGTCATCACCGACGACACTGATCCGAAGAAACGCCGCAAGTTCGTCTGTGTCGACCCGCATGACATCCCGGTAGTCGCCATTGTCGACCCGGACCTGATGCTGACGATGCCCGCCGACCTCACCGCGGCCACCGGCATGGACGCCCTGACCCACGCCATCGAATCCTATGTGACGCCGGGCGCCTGGGAACTGTCGGACTCCCTCAACACGCTGGCCATGGAACTCATCGGCAAATCCCTGCGGGCGGCATACAAAAACGACCCCGCCGGCAAGAAGGACATGGCGCTGGCGCAATACGTCACCGGCATGGCGTTCTCCAATGTCGGCCTCGGCGTTGTCCACGGCATGGCCCATCCGCTGGGCGCGTTCTACGACACTCCCCACGGCATCGCCAACGCGGTGCTTCTGCCTTATGTGCTGAAATTCAACGCCGATTATACCGGCGAGAAGTATCGCGGCATCGCCAAGGCGCTGGGCGTCAAGGGCGTTGACGACATGTCGCTGGCCGACGCCCGCAAGGCGGCCATCGATGCCGTGTTCCAGCTCTCCAAGGATGTCGGCATCCCGGCGCATCTGAAGGATCTCGGCGTCAGGAAGGAAGACCTGCCGGCGCTGGCCGAAGCGGCCATGGCCGATGTCTGCACGCCGGGCAATCCGCGCAAGTGCGAGTATGACCTCGTCCTCGCGCTCTACGAGGAGGCCTTCGGCGCGTAAGTTGCCGGCCTGGCCATGAACATGACGCGGGAGCCTCCGGGCTCCCGTTTTTTTGTTGTTGAAACGGCACTCGGCGGCGGGAGCAATGCACGCGCAGCAATGCCCGAGGGAAACAGCATGCCGAAGCGGCGTCCCCTCTTCGGGGAAGTCACGGAGCGCGGAATTTCACTTTGAAAATAAAGGATATTTTATTTGAATCAGAAATGGACTGTGTGGGTACAGTCCGGGCGGGGTCGGTTCCGCCGGACGGGTTCGATAGCCTGGGCGCCGAATCAGCGGCTGAGCGTGCGCGAAATCGGCGGCTGCTTGGCGTTGACGCTGTTCTGGCTGTCGGCGTGGTTGACAAAGCCAAGCGCCACGGAAACGATGCCGGCAAACAGGAAAGCGCGGAACAAACGGGTGAGCATTTGGTAACTCCTGAAACTCTTGACGACGCACCTGCCGCAGGCGAATCACGCCTTGAAAAAACCGATTGAAATCAGTGGTTGAACCCGATTTCAAACGATCCGGCCGCGTCCTTGGGGCGAAGTATGGAATCAAACGGTTAAATAATTATTAACCATGGCAAAACTGGGGTAAAGCAATCGCCGCCGCCGTGGTTTTTTTATCCGGAATTCCCCTTCGCGCCGCGTCACCTGCGGGCGTGAGCGAAGCACGCCACGCCGGCGCACCTCAAGCATTTCAGGCCGGGTGGGGCCCGTCGCCATGGAGCGGGGAGCATCACAGGCTCACTTGCCCCTGGTTTTATCCACGATGTATTCCTGCAGCACCTGGAGCGCCATGCGGCGACCCCACTCCTGACCGGTGTCCGACACCGCCTGAACCATTTCCGGTTGTTTGGCGACGAACATCTGCCCCGTCGGGCTTTGGTAGAACGCCAGCAGCGCACTCAACTCCTCATCGGTGAACTTCCCGGCATAGGCCCGCGCCACCAGGTCGACAAAGTTCGGCAGCTCGCTCTCGAGCTTGGCCGAGAACCGCGCCAGCA
>JAISTL010000310.1 GCA_031272615.1 Methylobacteriaceae bacterium
CTTTGTTTTGCTGGCCATTCCCCTGTTCATGATCGCCGGAGAATTGATGAACACCAGCGGCATCACCACGCGCCTCTTCACCTTCGCCCAGTCACTGGTGGGGCATATTCCCGGCAGCCTGAGCCATGTCAACGTCATCGCCAGCATGATTTTCGCCGGCATGACCGGTTCGGCGGTGGCCGACGCCGCGGGGTTGGGCGCCATTGAAATCAAGGCGATGAAAGACGCCGGATATGACTCGGAATACGCCGCCGCCATCACCGCCGCCTCCTCGACCATCGGCCCCATCATTCCACCGAGCATTTCCTTCGTGCTTTACGGCTCGCTGACCGGAACCTCCATCGGCGCGCTGTTCCTCGGCGGCGTGCTTCCCGGCGCGATGATGGGCGTATCGCTGCTTGTCGCCGGATATATCATCAGCGTCAAACGCAATTACCCCCGGGCCGGGCGCATGACCATGAAAGAGCGGTTCTGGGCGTTCATCGCGGCGTTTCCGGCCATCCTGACCCCGGTCATCATTCTGGCGGGCATTCTCACCGGCGTATTCACGCCAACCGAAGCGGCGGCGGTGGCCGCGGTCTACGCCCTCGCCCTCGGCATTCTCTACCGGGAACTCACCCCCAAGGGGATTGCGAAATCGCTGCTCAGCGTGTCCAAGAACATCGCCACCATCATGATCATCGTCGCCTCGGCCTCGGTGTTCGGCTGGATTCTCTCGTATGTCGGCATTCCGACGCGGATCGCCGATTCGCTCATCGGCATTTCCGACAACAAATACGTCATCCTGCTGATTTTGAACCTGTTCCTGCTGTTTGTCGGCTGCTTCATGGAGAGCATCGCCATCATCCTGGTGCTGGTGCCCATGCTTATCCCGGTGCTGGACGCCGTGGGCATCGACAAGGTGCACTTCGGCGTCATCATGGCCGTCAACATCGCCATCGGCCTGTGCACGCCGCCGGTGGGCGTCTGCCTCTATGTGGTGGCCAATCTGGCCAAAACATCGTTTGAAAGTGTCTGCGGGGCGGTTTGGCCGTTGTTGATCGCTCTGCTGGTTGCCCTCGGGCTCATCACCTATGTGCCGGCACTCACCCTGTGGCTGCCGGGCGTGTTGATGTGACCGTCAACTGAATGTGAAGCTGAAACTGGAGAAGATCATGTCACTCTACATCATCGGGTTTCCCGGAAAATACATCCAGGGGGCCGGTGCTCTCGAAAAACTCTATGAGATCATCAAGAACAAGAAGGCCGTCATGGTTGCCGATGACTTGGTGTGGGACCTTGTCGGCAGAACCATCACCGAAAAGGCGGCCGGGGTCGGGGCGGAAGTGTTCCGGACGAAGTTCCAAGGCGAAACCACGCAGAAGGAACTGGACGCTCTGCTGGCGATCTGCAAGGAACACGAGATTTCATATATCATCGGCATCGGCGGCGGCAAGGCGCTGGACACCGCCCGCGCCGGCATGCACTTCACCGGTATTCCGTTGATCATCATCCCCACCGTTGCCTCCACCGACGCCCCGGTCAGCAGCCTCACCGGCCTCTACAGCGAGCAGCACGAGCATCTGTGCACCATCCGCACCGGCCGCAACCCCAATTTCGTCATCGTCGACACGTCCATCATCATCAACGCCCCGAAGATGAGCTTCGTCTACGGTATGGGCGACGCCCTCTCCACCTATTTCGAGGCCGAGGCGGTGCGTCTTTCCGGCAAGGAGAACGGCCACGGCGGCCGGGCGCTGAGGATGGGAACGGCGCTGTGCAAACTGTGCCTCGACACGGTGCTGGAATACGGCCGCGATGCCGTCAAGGCCTTGGAGAAAAAGGAGATTACCCCGGCGTTCGAGGCCGTGCTGGAAGCCAATATCCTGCTCTCCGGCGTCGGCTTTGAAAGCGGCGGACTGGCTCTGGCCCACGGGCTCCACGCCGCCATGACCGGCGACCCGGGCTTCGCTCCGGCTCCGCACGGCGCCAAGGTGGCGTTCTGCACCATGGTTCAGCTCATTCTGGAAACCATGAACGGTCAGGACCGGCGCGGCTACATCAAGACCCTCGCCGCCTTCTACGAGGATGTCGGCCTGCCCTATTGCGCGGCGGATTTCGGCCCGACGGGAAGCGACGACGACCTCAGAGAACGTTATCGCAGGATGGCGGAAAAAGCCCTGAACAACCCGAACAACCACATTCACAAGATGCCGTTCCCCATGACCGTCGACATGCTTGTGGACGCCATGATGAAGACGTCGGAGGTGAAAAAGCATGGCGAGTATCAAGGATAGACTGGATTTCACCGGCAAGACGGTTCTGGTGACCGGCGCCTCGAGCCCCATGGGCATGGGCGCCGGCATTGCCCGCGCCTTCCATGAACTCGGCGCGGAAATCGTCAGCATGGATGTCAATGACGGCAGCGCTCTTTTCTCCGAGCGCTATCTGTTCATCGGCGGCGACATCACCGATGAGAACGCGGTGCGGGAAGCGGCGCGGCAGGTCGCCGGGAAACACGGCGCACTCGACGTGCTGGTCAATAACGCCGGCATCATCGGCA